>JAZNLD010000062.1:0-8848 GCA_045578925.1 Clostridia bacterium | reverse complement strand
GTGTTAAAAACGAGGTACACGCCCCCGTTTTTAACGAAAATTATTAAGCAATAAACTAAAAAAGAGAGGTTTAAGGGGACGGGGACATTTTTGTAATCCGTAGGTGCAACAAAAATTGACCTCCGCTTCCTGCGGCGGGCCCCTTTTGTCCTCCGGACATTTTCCCCGCTACCGGGGAAATCAACCCAAAACGAGAAGGAACAATATTATGAAAATTGAAATTACTACAGAATTTATAAAACTTGACAGTGCACTTAAATTTGCAGGTGTGGCTGAAAACGGCTCTCATGCAAAGGAAATGATATTAGACGGTGAAGTATTGGTAAACGGTGAAGTTGAGCTTCGCCGCGGGAAAAAACTTTATAAAGGCGATAAATTCAAAATTTTTGATGAGGAATTTGAAATAGGATGAAAGCTTCCCAGATAGAACTTTATAATTTCAGAAATTACGGAAAAGAAACCGTTTCTTTCGGTGATGAGGTAAATATTATCTACGGCGATAACGGAATGGGTAAAACAAATATAATAGAAGCATTATATTATTTTTCGTATGGAAGAAGTTTTCGCGCCAACGGACGAGAAATTATAAAAGAAGGCGAAAAAGAAAGCAAAATAACCCTTGATTTTGAAAATGAAGAAAGAAAATATAAGGGTGAAATAAAATTTTTAAGCGGTAAAAGAAAAGAAATATATTTAAATGAGATTGAACTTAAGAAAACAAGTGAACTGCTTGGAAATTTTATATGTGTTCTCTTTACTCCTGATGAGCTTGGTATTATAAAAGGACTTCCCGACGAAAGAAGAAGATTCTGCGACAGTTCAATTATTCCTCTTCGTCCTCAATTCATAAAGGAGCTTATAAAATACAGAAATCTTATAAATCAGAAAAATGCACTTTTAAAATCAAGAAATTACCAGACTCTTGATGTGTGGAATGAAAAAATAGCTGAATGCGGAAGTAAAATTATGCTTATGCGCGGAAGCTATATTGAACGAATTGAAAAAATGGCAAGGGAAATGCAAAAAGAAATTTCCGGCGGATGTGAAAGCCTTGAAATGAAGTATTCCCCATCGGTAAAAATGGGTGATGATATAAATGAAATAAAGGAAAATTTCATTAAAAAACTCACCGAATACGAGGAAAAGGAAAAAGAAAACTGTTTTTCAATGGTTGGCGTTCACCGTGATGAGATTGAATTTTTCATAAACGGAAAAAATGCGAAAAATTATGCAAGTCAGGGTCAGATAAGAACGGCTGTATTAAGCCTTAAAACAGCCCAGATGGAGATAATTAAAGAGGAAAACGGAAATTATCCCGTAATGCTTCTTGATGATATTTTAAGTGAGCTTGATAAGAAAAGACGCGACTTTTTGATTTCGCAGATAAAGGGAAAACAGATTATAATAACCTGCACCGATATTGAAAATTCGTTTAAAAATGCAAATGTAATAAATATAAAGAACGGCAGTGTGGTTTAATTATGTTTATCCATATTGGTGAAGGTAAGGTAATAAGTAAGAAAAATATAATCGGGATTTTTGATCTTGAAACAACAAGTATAAGTAAAAAAACCCGTGAATTTTTAAAAATAAACGAAAAAAAGGGTGTTGTGGAATATCTCGGTTATGAAATTCCCAAAACCTATGTGTTAACAGAAAAAAATAATGAAAAAAAAGTATATATAACACAGATTTCTTCGCAAACACTCCAGAAAAGAGCAGAAAGGAATGACTCAATTGGAACAGAAAATCAATAATTCCTATGACGAAAATCAAATACAGGTATTGGAAGGACTTGAAGCCGTACGAAAAAGACCCGGTATGTATATCGGTTCTACTTCTGCGCGCGGACTTCATCATCTTGTTTACGAAATAGTGGACAACAGTATTGACGAAGCACTTGCAGGCTTTTGTACACAGATTGATGTAACATTAAACGCAGATAACAGCGTTACCGTAAAGGATAACGGCCGTGGTATTCCTCATGGAATACATCCCAAAATGGGTATTTCTACCATTGATGTTATATTCACCGTACTTCATGCCGGCGGTAAATTCGGCGGTGGCGGATACAAGGTATCAGGCGGTCTTCACGGTGTTGGTGCATCTGTTGTTAATGCTCTTTCCACAAAATTGACCGTTGAGGTTCACGATGGTGAAAAGATTTGGACACAGTGTTATCTGCGCGGTGTTCCGCAGGGTGAAGTTAAGGAAAGCGGTACTACCGACAAAACAGGTACTGAAATTACTTTCTGGGCTGACGGCGAAATTTTTGAAGAAACTGTGTATGATTATAACATTCTTTTAAAGAGACTTCGTGAACAGGCATTCTTAAACGGCGGTATCAAAATTGTGTTCAAAGATGACCGTGAAGAAAAGCGTGAAGAGGTTCTTCATTATGAAGGAGGTATAAAGAACTTTGTTTCATACCTCTTAAATGAAAAGAAAAGCCGTAAAGAAACGCTTTCGGAGATTCACGAGGATATCATCTATGTATCGGGTGAGAAAAACGGTTCTATGGCCGAAATTGCGCTTGGTTGGAATAACGGATACGATGAAGTTATAGAATCATTTGCAAATAATATATCAACTACCGAAGGCGGTACGCACGAAACAGGCTTTAAGACAGCTCTTACAAAGGTACTTTCCGAATACGGCAGAAAGTATAAGCTTATAAAGGATGACGAAGAATTAACGGGCGATGACGTTCGTGAAGGTCTTATCGCAGTAATTTCCGTTAAACTTGAAGAGCCTCAATTTGAAGGTCAGACCAAAACAAAGCTCGGAAACAGCGAAATGCGCGGTCTTGTAGAAAACCTTCTCCGCGAAAAACTGGCTGATTTTCTTGAGGAAAATCCCTCAATCGGTAAAATTATTATTGAAAAAGCTCTTATGGCATCCCGCGCAAGAATTGCTGCAAGAAAAGCGCGCGAAGCTACAAGAAAAACTCCGCTCGGAACATCAACGCTTCCCGGTAAGCTTACCGACTGTATCGTAAAAGACCCGACAATGACTGAAATTTACATCGTCGAGGGTGATAGTGCCGGCGGTAGTGCAAAGAGTGGTCGTGACAGTAAATATCAGGCTATTCTTCCTCTTTGGGGTAAGATGCTTAATGTTGAAAAGGCACAGGAGGTTAAGGTTTACGGAAACGATAAGCTTAAGCCCGTAATTCAGGCACTCGGCACAGGAATAGGAAGCGAATTCAGCCTTGAAAAGCTCCGTTACAATAAAGTAATTATTATGGCCGATGCCGATGTCGACGGTGCTCATATACAGACACTTTTACTTACATTCTTCTTCAGATTTATGCGTCAGCTCGTTGAAACAGGACATATTTACCTTGCAAAACCCCCGCTTTATAAGGTTTCAAGAGGTAAGAAGAGTGAGGTTGCATTCAGCGATGAAGAGCGTGACCGCATCAGTGAAGAAATGAAAAACGGCGATCCCAACGCAAAGGTTGACATCAGCCGATACAAAGGTCTTGGTGAAATGGACCCCGAAGAACTTTGGGAAACAACAATGGATCCCAAAAACAGAATTCTTCTCAAGGTTACTCTTGAAGATGCACAGAAGGCTGACGAAATATTCAGTATTCTTATGGGTGAAGAAGTAGAACCCAGAAGGCAGTTTATTGAAGATAATGCACAATACGTTACTAACCTTGACGTATAATGCGGGATGTTAAAATCGCCCAGACCGCAAAAGGAAAGAAAAATAAAGATGTTTCATTAAATAAGAATAAAAACAATATTTGTTTTATTGTTTAATGTAGAAATTTGCCTCGCAAATTTCAGATTTTATTCCTTTTGCTACGCACAAACTTCACCTCTCGGTGTACAAAAGTACACCTTCGGGTAACCCGTCGGTTCAGTTTGTGTGTTCTGAACAATTTTTCCTATCCCTCAAATGAAAACAAAGCAAGAAACTTGAAAATTTCCTTAAGAAAGGAACTAATAAAATGGCTAAGAAAAAACAGTACGAAGATTCACATTTTGAGGAGTATTTTGATACTCAGACGATTGTGGATGTAGATATTGAAAAAAGAATGAAAGAAGCGTTCATTGACTATGCGATGAGCGTTATCGTAAGCCGTGCGCTCCCCGATGTGCGTGACGGTCTTAAACCCGTACACAGAAGAATTCTCTACTCAATGTACGAGGAAAATTTAACTTCCGACAAGCCTTTCTTCAAATCGGCGACAACCGTTGGTAATGTTATCGGTAGATATCATCCCCACGGTGATGCATCAGTTTACGATGCGATGGTAAGAATGGCGCAGGATTTCTCTCTTCGCTATCCTCTGGTAGAAGGTCACGGTAACTTCGGTAGCATCGACGGTGACCCGCCTGCTGCTTACCGTTATACTGAAGCGAGAATGAGCAAGCTCTCCAACGTACTTCTTGAAAATATTGAGAAAAATACCGTCGATTTTGTTCCCAACTTCGATGAAAAGAGAAAAGAACCTACAATCCTTCCCACAAGAATACCCACACTCCTTGTAAACGGAAGTAGCGGTATCGCGGTTGGTATGGCTACAAATATCCCTCCGCATAACCTTACAGAAGTTCTTAACGGTGCGATTGCACAGATTGACAATCCCGAAATTACTGTTGAAGAGCTTATGGAGTATATTCAGGGTCCCGACTTCCCCACAAGTGCAACAATTATGGGAAGAAGCGGTATCAGAAGCGCCTATAACACAGGTCGCGGTAAAATTGTTATCCGTGCAAAAGCCGAGATTGAGGAGCATAAGGACGGTACAAGCTCCATTATAGTAACCGAGCTTCCTTATCAGGTTAATAAAAAATTGCTTGTTGAAGCTATTGCAAATCTTGTTAAGGAAAAGAAAATCGAAGGTCTTTCCGATATTGAAGACCATTCATCAGACCGTGTTGGTCTTCGTCTTGAAATTTTCTTAAAGCGTGACGCAAACCCGCAGGTAGTTTTGAATCAGCTTTATAAATACTCAAGACTTCAGGACAGCTTCAGCGTAAACCTCATTGCAATCTGCGACGGAAAGCCCAAAACAATGGGACTTAAGGAAGTGTTGGAGCATTTCATCAACTTCCAGAAGGAAATCGTTACAAGAAGAATCGTATTTGATAAGGAAAAAGCAGAAGCGAGAATGCACATTCTGGAAGGTCTCCGCATTGCCCTTGCAAATATTGATGATGTTATTGAAACTATCAGAAATTCTTACGACGATGCCAAGGAAAACCTTATGGCTCGCTTCGGATTCTCCGAAATTCAGGCACAGAGCGTACTTGATATGCGTCTTGCACAGCTCCAGAGACTAAGCGGCGAAAAAATTGACGAAGAATATGAAAATCTTACTGCAAAGGTTGCTGAATACAAGGCACTTTTGGCTGACGAAGCACTTCTTCTTGAACAGATAAAGAAGGAACTTGCCGAAATCCGCGACAAGTTCGGTGATGAAAGAAGAACAAGCATCGAAAATGTAATGACAGAAATTGATATAGAAGACCTTATTGAAGAGGAAGAAAGCGTATTTACTCTTACAAACAGCGGTTATATAAAGAGAATGCCCGCATCTATTTACTCAAGCCAGAACCGTGGCGGTAAGGGTGTCAAGGGTATGAAGACCAAGGAAGAAGATTTTGCACAGAATATTATCGTTGCATCAACTCACGATAATCTGCTCTTCTTCACAAACCGCGGCAGAATGTATCGCCTCAAGGGTTATCAGATTCCCGAATCAAGCCGACAGGCAAAGGGTAGCGCAATTGTAAATATCCTTCCCGTTGAAAAGGATGAAAAAGTAACTGCAATGATTGCTCTTCGTCAGTTTGAAGAAGATAAATACCTTCTTATGTGTACAAAGGGCGGTGTAATAAAGAAAACTGCCGTTACCGACTACAACACCGCAAGAAAAGGCGGTATCATCGGTATAGTTCTTGATGAAGGCGACGAGCTTATAAAGGTTGAACTTACAAACGGTGAAAACGAAGTTGTTGTAGGTACTCATAACGGTATGGCAATCCGCTTCAACGAAAAAGATGTTCGTTCTATGGGCCGTGTAACACGTGGTGTTAAAGCCATTACTCTCCGCGGTGATGACTACATTATCGGTATGTGTCTTGCAAGTGAGGATACACAGCTTCTTGCCGTAACAGAATACGGCTACGGTAAGCGAACAGAGCTTGACGAATACCGTGTACAGAGTCGTGGCGGCGTAGGTATCAAGACCTATAAATGCAGCGAGGTTACAGGTAATGTTGTAGGAATCCGCAGTGTTAAGGACGACGAAGATATTATGATAATTACCTCGGAAGGTGTAATAATAAGAATAGCGGCAAGCGGAATCAGCACAATCGGAAGAAGCACCAAGGGTGTTCGCCTTATCAGACTTCCTGAAGGAGTGAAGGTTGTTTCAATCGGAATCACAGAGCATGAAGAACCCGAAGAAGAAACTGAAGAAACAGTAGCAGAAACTGTAACAGTTACAGAGGAAACTGCTCCTGACGCACAGTAAAGGAGGGTTAATAATGAACGAATTTGATGAAAAGGCTCAAACCTTTAAGTTTGATCCTGTAAAAGAGGAAAAAATTCAGGAAAAACCCCAGCAGAATCGCAGAGAAAACGATGAATTCAGCGCAGCGAGAAAAGGATACGGCGATTATGAGCAAAGCTATTCAGGGAAAAAGGAAAAGGGTAACGGCGGACTTATCGCTATTGCCTGCATCCTTACAGTTATTCTGGTTGTTGTAATAGTGGGCGGAATATTTATCCTTAAAAACGATAATAATCCCCAGCTTCCCGCAGGGGAAGAGGTTACCCCCTCTTTGCCCGAGGAAGAAATCCCCGAAGAAATCCCCGAGGTTATGAATGCGTCTGTTTTATGCAACATCGTATTCTATTCCGACAGCATTATGGTAAATGACGGAGAATACACAATTCTTGCTGATTTGTACGATGACCAGATGTATAAGTTTGAAAGCAAAAAGCTCATCATCGGTAAGGAAACCGATATAAGACAGGATGGTGTAAGAATTACCCCGCAGGCATTCAGCTATATAATAGAAAATACAGGCGGAGAAAAAATTGTTTATGAAGGCGAAGTAAGAGAAAGAGACGGCGTTGTTCTTGCGATTTCGTTTGAATCATTATTTGAGGAAGAACCGGAAGAAGATGATGAGGAAGAAAATCAGGAGGAAGATGAAACATTGTCAGATGTTATCAAACCCGACTCAGAAGAAAATAACGAGCCGGCTCCCGAAACTGCTCCAGAGGCAGAGCCGCCGGCACAGCCCGTTCCCGAAGAACCTCAGGAAGCTCCTGCTGAAGAAACATAACAAAAAAAGGTACGGAATTTAAAAATTCCGTACCTTTTTTACCGTATAGGAAATTACGTCTTTTTTCGCGAGTGGCACTTGTCTGTTTAAATTCTGGTCAGGACGCGAAATGGGTGAAGAGGCACGCTTCTTTTTTGTTGACGCGACAGTTTGCATATGATATACTTAATCAGCTATGGCAGTAAACTGATTTAAGGAAAGATTGTTTTATGGAAAATAAAACTGTAAATAAACTCAGGTGGGTGCGCCTTGATAATGCAGCGAAAATATATCCTGCGGCAAGAAGACGGAACTGGAGTAATATTTTCAGACAATCCGTAACGCTTTATGAGGATGTGGACAGAAATGTGCTGAAGGATGCTCTTGAGGTAGCGGTGAAAAGGTTCCCGTCAATTGCGGCACGGCTACGCAAAGGCGTTTTCTGGTATTATCTTCAGCAGATTGAAAAAGCTCCTGATATAAAGGAAGAATACAGTTGTCCGCTTGTGTTTATGAGCAATGAAGAAATGCGCAAGTGTGCGTTTCGTGTGATTGTATATAAAAACAGAATAGCCGTTGAATTTTTCCATTCTCTGACCGATGGGACAGGCGCTCTTGTTTTCCTTAAAAATCTTACCGCCGAATATATTGAACGAAAATACGGCATAAAAATTCCTCTTGAAAATGGGATTCTTGACAGAACCGAGCCCCCAGGGGAGGAGGAACTGGAAGACTGTTTCCCAAAAAATGCAGGAACAGTCCCCGCAAGTCGTAAGGATACAGATGCGTGGCGTATGTCGGGGGATACTCACAGAGACGGCTTTTTAAATCTCACCTGCTTCAAAATTCCCGTAAAGGAAGCACTTGATGTCGCTCATCAGTACGATTCTACTTTGACTGTGTTTATGAGTGCTGTAATGATGATGGCACTTAATAATCTGCAGAATGAAAAAACACCATCTGTTAAAAGACGAAAAAGAATAAAAGTCCTTATCCCGATAAATTTAAGAAATCTCTTTCCGAGTAAAACTCTACGGAACTTTGCGATGTATACCATTCCTGAAATTGACCCGAGATTGGGCGAATATTCTTTTGACGAAGTATGCAAAATCATAAAACATAAAATGGGAACGGAATTCACCGCAAAGTATATGAGTAGCGTAATTGCGACGAATGTAAATGACGAGCAGAACACACTTTTGAGACTCGTACCGCTTCCAATAAAAAACCTGATAATGAAAGCGGTTTTTGACACTGTAGGAGAGAGGAAATGTTGTCTTTCCCTTTCGAATATCGGTCAGATAAAAGTTCCGGAAATAATGGAAAAATACATAGCGAGATTTGACTTTATCCTTGGAGCTCAGGCAGATGCTCCGTATAATTGCGGTATGCTTTCTTACGGGGATACCGTATATGTTAATTTTATAAGAAAAATCAAAGAAGCAGGACTTGAAATGCATTTTTACAAAGTTTTGCAGGAACTTGGCGTTCCTGTTGAAGTTGAAAGTAACCGAAACGAGAGGTGATATAGAGTGTATTGTGTGAATTGCGGT
>JAZNLD010000061.1:0-7894 GCA_045578925.1 Clostridia bacterium | reverse complement strand
AGTAGCCGAAGTTTTCCTTGAGCTCGGTCTGCTTTTCACGCATTGCAGAAAGTTCTTCTTCACTGCAGAAGCAGGGGTACGCAAGACCTTTTTCAATAAGCTCTTTTGCGTATGTCTGATAGATTTCAGCACGCTGTCTCTGACGGTAAGGGCCGTAGTCGCCCTTTTCGCCGTCGCTTGTCGCACCTTCGTCAAATTCTACTCCGAAATAACGAAGTGTGTTTATAACAACATCAACCGCACCTTCAACTTCTCTCTTCTGGTCGGTGTCCTCGATTCTAAGGAAGAAAGTACCTCCGCTGAGGTGGGCAAGACGCTCATCAGTAATCGCACCGAAAAGGTTTCCAAGGTGAATAAAACCGGTCGGGCTGGGGCCGAGACGGGTTACCATAGCCCCTTCGGGGAGGTTTCTTTCGGGATAAAGTTTTTCGTAATAGTCGCCTGTCTTGTCAATGTTAGGGAGCAAAAGCTCTGCCATTTTTTTGTTTTCCATATCTTTTATTCCTTTCCTTTTGAATCGAAATATCCTGTGTAATTAACTGTCGGTGCATCGGGCAGAAGATGCGCGCATATGTCAATGAAATAATCATCGGTCATAGATGCGATGTAATCCACCACGATGTCGTCAATTGTGTTTTCTTCCCTGTAATCCGTCGTGGCCTGATAATACCCGCGACGGCGGTTTACATAGTTTATATGATGCTGATGAAGAAGGCTCGACTCGTCACCATACTGTGACACAAGCTTTTCATAAAGCATCTCAAACATCGGTTTAAGGCAGGTGTTGTACTGCTTATTAACCTTCTGCGAAAGGTAGATGTTTTTATAATTATCTTCCTTGGCTTGTTTGAAGGCTTTAAAATATTCCTCGCCCATTTTTATATAATCTTTACCGAAGCTGTTTTCAACTATATTTACTATAAAATTATTTATCATAAAGGAATTGTCGCTTCCGCTGAACTCAGCCCCTACGCCGACACGCTCGGCATCCTGACGGTCTTTACCGATGTAAGCGATAATATCGCTGACACGCACCACGCATCCTTCAAGTGTTGACGGAATCAGTTTTTTCACGCCGTCAGGCTCAACATAGCACGACTCAACCTTTTCGTCAAATTCAAAAAACGATGTAAGCTTGCTCGGTTTATACTCCTGAAGCTCAAGCTCGCCGTTATGACAAAGAATACCGTCAAGCGTATCAAGAGTTATGTTGAGGTTAAAAATCTTGTCAAGCACACGGACGCTGTGAACATTGTGATTAAAGAACCTGCCCGTACGCTCGTAATAAATCTCGCCCAGAAGCCTCTCCCCTGCGTGACCAAACGGAGTATGCCCCATATCGTGACCGAGGGCAATCGCTTCTATAAGGTCAAGGTCAAGCCCTAAAAGACGGCCGATATTCCTTGCAATTCGTGAAACAAGCTGAACGTGAAGTGCACGGCGGGTTATGTCGTCATCCTTGAAGAATGAAAACACCTGCGTCTTGTCAGTGTATCGGTTATAGTACGGATGATGCAGGATTTTATCAATATCGCGCGCATAACACGGACGCGTAACTCGTGCGCGGTCGCGGTCGGGATTACGGCGAAGAGCCTCCCTGACATTGATTCCGAGTTTTTCAATTATTTCTTTTTCCCTTTCTTCAGAAAGTTTTAAATAATCATTCTTTGCCAAAAAGTTCGCCTCCCCTTTTCACAAGAATCTGCGCGGCGATACCCGTAAGTATTCCGCAAACTGTACCCGATACAAAAAGCACGGGGATGTAGAAAAGCACACCTTTTCCAATGAAAAAGTATGCGCACAGAAGCTGTGCCATATTATGAAATATTCCGCCGAGGCTACTTACCGCCACGAGTGAGAATAAATTACTCTTTTTTGCAAGAAGCATTATAACAAGGCTTATAACCGCCCCTGAAAAGCTGTAAACAAACGACGATGCACTGCCGAAAAGCGCCGCACATAAAATCGTTTTCATAATTGCTACTGCCCACGCCTGTTTTGCGTTGTGTGTATAAAGAACTGTCAATACGACTGTGTTGGCAAGTCCTAATTTAACCCCTGCCGCAATTGGCGGAAAAAGGCTTTCCACATAGCCGAGCAGTATCGCTACCGCGGTAAATGCCGCAGTGCGTGTAACCTTTTTTGCATTCATATTATTACATCAATCTTTTCATCGTTTTTTCCGCCCTCAATTATCACGCTGAGGCGGTTGGGAAGGCAGATGATGCTTCCCGATTTTGAAATTTCACTTTTTTCACAAAGCTTGTCGGGGCAGTCGGCATCCGTCACAAAAACCTTTTTATCGCGGATAACGACCGTATTTGTACCGAACTTGCTTTTCACCGTGATTTCAGTGTTTTCATCAAGCGGAAGTGTTTTGTAAATTTCGCCGTCAACGAATACGCTGACCTTTTCTCCGCTTTTTGAAGGGATAAGCCATAGTGCAAGGATTAAAAGCGTGATTACTAAAAGTGCAATATCACCTTTTTTCAAACCCATACACCTACTTTCCCCATAATATATTATTGTATCGGGTTTTCGGGCATTTGTAAAGGGGTTTACAAGAAAAAATGCAGTCGTTATGACTGCATTTCTCCAATTATTTTATCTTCTTTTCGCTCGGTTATTTTTACCTTTTTGATTTCGCCGATAACATCATCCTCACACTCAACATATACGCGAAGATAATTTTTTGCAAGACCTTCTGTGTATGCGCCCTTTTTCTGTTCAAAAAGGACATCCACACACTCACCGATAAAGGATTTTTCAACATCCGCTGAAATTTCGTCGGTAAGCTTTATAAGCTCGCCTGCACGCGCTTCGCGGATTGAATGAGGAAGCTGGGGCATCTGCGCCGCAACTGTTCCGCTGCGCTCGGAATACGGGAAAACATGGGTTTTAAGGAAATTTGCCTTTTTCACAAACTCCATTGTTTCGGAAAATTCCGCGTCCGTTTCTTCTGGGAAACCGCAGATAATGTCGGTGGTTATTCCCGCGTCGGGCATAAGCGCACGAATTTTATCAAGAGTTTTAAGGTATTCGTCCGCGGTATATTTACGGTTCATTCGTTTCAAAACGGTACTGCTTCCGCTTTGAAGAGATATATGAAAATGTCTGCATACCTTTTCCTCGCCTGCAAGGAATTTTGTAAATTCGTCGGTGAATGCATTGGGCGAAATGCTTGAAAGTCGCACACGCTCAATCCCGCTAACTTCACAAACTTCCTTTATAACATCCTGAAGTGTTTTGCCGTCCTTTAAATCCTTGCCGTAGGATGCAACGCTGATACCTGTCAGAACAACCTCTCGGTAGCCGTTGTCGGCAAGTCTTTTTGCCTCTTTAACGACATTTTCGATGTTACGGCTTCTTACAGGGCCTCGCGCGTAGGGCACGATACAATACGAACAGAAATTGTCGCATCCGTCCTGAATTTTTATATATGCACGGGTACGCTCGCTCGCACTTTCACATTCAAGCTCCTCATAAAGACGCTTTTTCATAATATCTTCCATAAGGGAAATATCTTCACCGCGCAGTTTTGCCTCAACACATTTTACGATTTCGGCACGGTTTGTCGTACCAAGCACTACATCCGCCTCGGCCATTTTTCTGACCTCGTCGGCTTTTGTCTGTGCATAACAACCCGTAACGGCAACCACCGAATCGGGATTGAGTTTTTTTGCACGACGGATAATCTGACGGCTTTTCCTCTCACCTACATTGGTGATGGCGCAGGTGTTTATGACATAGGCATCACATTTTTCGGAAAATGCCCCCATCTCCCAACCCGCATCCTGAAACATCTTTGCGTAGCAGTCGATTTCATATTGATTTACTCTGCACCCAAGTGCATAAAAAGAAACCTTCATCAGATCATTCCTCTTTGTTTCATTTCGTTTACTTTAAGAAGTGCAATGCAGGTTTTCGCATCGACAATTTCGCCTGAAAGCACCTTGTCTACAAGTTCTTCAAGCGCTACTCGTTCAAGTTCCATAAATTCATCCTCATCGCGGTTAAGCTTTCCCTCATAAAGCTCCTGTGCAAGATACATATGCACGATTTCTCCGCAAAAACCGGGGGTGGGAAGCATTTTTCCGAGATATGTATATTTATTCGCACAGTAGCCTGTTTCTTCTTCAAGTTCACGCTTACCACACACAAGCGGGTCTTCTCCGGGGAAAAGCTTTCCCGCGGGAATTTCGTATGTATTTGTGTCAAACGGACGGCGGTACTGCCACTCCATTATAACTGTTCCGTCAGGGAAAAGCGGTACAACACACACACCTCCGGGATGCTCCACAAGCTCACGCGTAGCGGTTGTTCCCGCAGGAGTAGTAACCGTATCCACGCGCAAATTTATAATCTCTCCACGGAAAATGTAGTCCTTCTTTACTGTCTTTTCTGAAAAGTCCATTACTCTGCCTCCAGGTTTATAAGTGTTTCAAGTTTGGGAGTTATTCCAAACATCTCTTTTAATTTATAGTATTCATCACGCGCTTTTTTGCTGTTTTTTCCGTCCTTGAACGCCTTTATAAGAAGATTCTTGGGCGTTTCAACGGGGGAAATGTATTCCTGCGCCGTAACGCTGTAGCCTGACGCTTCAAGAAGCAAACACCTGATAGAATCGGTAAGAAGATCCGCCTGCCTTGCCTTGAATATGCCGTATTTGAGCAGTGGCGCAAAAGGTTCGTACGAATACTGACCGAGTAGCTCCTTGTGACAACAGGGTACGGCAAAAATCGCCTTTGCTCCTGCGTTTATCGCCGCGCCGAGTGCCATATCGGTAGCCGTGTCGCACGCGTGAAGGCTTATTACCACATCGGGCTTTCTTTCGGGTTTATAGTTGGTAAGATCAGCCTTTACAAAGGTCATATTCGTATAGCCGAGATTTTTAGCACTCTTTTTCGATGCCTCAATTACCACCTCGGAATAGTCAACGCCCGTTACGTGACAATCCTTTTTAAGAACGTCGCGCAGATAGTAGTTGAGTGCAAAGGAAAGATAACTCTTTCCGCAGGCACAGTCAAGCACCTCAATCTTGCCGTCAAGCTTTTTGAGGTGGTCGGCAATAAGTTCTACAAAATGGTCAATCTGATTGTACTTGCGTACCATGTCATTTTTGATTTTTCCGTTTTGTCCCATTATGCCGATTTCCTTTAAGAGTTCGTTTGCGCGCGGAGGTGCGATGAGATACTGTCTGTCACCGACGGTAGCGGTGGTATTTTTTTCAATCGGCTTTATATCATCGTAACGAAGTGTAACATTTCTGTCGTCTGCGTTTATGATTGCGTCCGTACCGCGTTCCTTGTAGATAAGTGTCATCGCATCGTATTCTTTTGCAATGTCGCATATTTTTTCCCACTCAAAAGGCATGGTTGTGCCTGAAAATTTCATAATGAGTGTGCCGTCTTCATTTTTCACAGTTGCAGGAAATGATTTTGTTCCTGATTTATAGCTTATTTCCATACCAATGAAATACTCGCCCTCGCCGTAGCGACTTTTGAGCATCGTCAGGTAGAATGAAAGTTTTTGTATTATGTTTGATTTCATAACCGTGCTCCTTTGAAGGCCAAAACATTAATAGCCACATATAAACTTATTCAAATTACTGACTGCGATCTTGCGTTTTTACGACACTCGTTCAGACAAATATTCTTTTTATAATTCTTTTTGCTATCCTTTTTATGCTTCTTACAATGCCCTGCTTTTTTATTTCCGAAAATTCAGTTTTTATTGCCACTTTAACGGTCGCACTCAAAGAAGGCATCTTGAACTTATGCTCTGTCATATACTCATATATTTCCTTATAATATATATCGTTGTCTTTCATCATAATTACTTCAGAAATGTATTTATCACGGTTTTTATAATAACTATCCAGATCGAAACTCTTGGAATAATTGTCCAAAGCCCCTATAATATCCAGCGTAACAAGTGTTCTTACACATTTGGGGCATGTACCGCAATTTTCTTTTTCACGCCAGCAGACATGAAGATTGTCATAAGTATCAGCAAATTTTGAGATATACATAGTCTTCTGGATGCGTGTCATATTTGTATTTGCCGAATAGAATTCCACACTGTCGTTAGATATATACGGCATTACCCATTTTTCATAATAAGCCACATCTCCGCTTGCCTTAAAAACAAACTTATCGAGATTCTGGGTAGAAGCATAGTAATATTTGCCAAATAAATTCTGGAGCAGGAGTATGCATCCCAAATTGCGGAAAGTATGTGTGGGTGAAAAAGTACCATAGCCAAATTCTTTACAGGTAATCTCATGCAAATTGCTTTCAATCACTACCAGTTTATAGCCTTTCTCCTCACAGAATTTTCTTGCTTTTGTATCTTCAACTAAAAACAATTCATTCTCTTTTTCTTTATCAAAATAGCCCAATCTTCCATGATGCGCACCGGTTTTCAAATGTACCAAATGCGTTAATTTATATTCATCAAGTTCACAGTCGTCCATATATTCATGCACAGTCGCAAAGGAATCAACACCTAATGAAATTCCCGTCCCTACCCATTTGCCATCATACACTTCTTTTGTTGTCGGCATATCTAAATGTATCAAGTCATTTCTTGTTTTATGCATTATGCTCAGTTGTGGTATTACATGTTTTGTAAGGTTATAATATAATTTCTCTGTTATAGGATACTCCGAATAAAATGACAAGCCTATTTTTATTGCATAAACAAGAAATGTAACGACTACCGCATCACAAACTGACGGAACTGTTTCTATATTTTCTCCCGAAATTTTGTAGGTAAGGTTGTGCTCGTTTCCATCAATCACAATTTCATATGTAACTTCAAGTGCTTCACTAATTTGTCTTATCTCGATATTTTTGATTTCTATCATTTTTTTCATATCTCAGCGACTCCTTTTGCGGATTTGTCATAAATTTGAAGTTTATATTCTTTTGTGCTAATTTTACCATATAGAGCACCTTTTTTCAATTATTTTTTGAATATCCGCAAAAAACAGTAGATTTTTCGGTTTATGTATATTATAATGGATATATTACAGAAAAAAGAAAGGGTGATTATTGTGAAAGACAAAATCTTATCGTTACTCGAAGCGGACAGCCGTCTTACAGCGTCCAAAATCGCAGTTATGCTTGGTATGGAGGAAGGTGTTGTTGCGGCCGCCATTCGTGAAATGGAAGATGAAAATATCATCCTCGGCTATAAAACAATGGTGAACTGGGAAAAGGCAGGCCGTGAAATGACCGTTGCCAATATCGAGCTTAAGCTTACTCCTCAGCGCGGTGGCGGTTTTGATACCGTTGCAGAGCGTATTTATAAGTTCCCGCAGGTTAAGAGTGTGACTCTTATGTCAGGCTCTTATGACCTTCTCGTTACTGTTGAAGGTAAGAGCCTCAAAGAAGTGGCAATGTTCGTTTCCGAGCGTCTTGCGCCGATGGAAAGCGTTGTTTCAACTGCAACACATTTTGAGCTTAAGACTTATAAGAAAGACGGAGTAATCTTTGACGAAGACGAAGAAGATAACAGGGAGGTTATCAGCATATGATAGATTACGATAAGCTGATAGCACCATCCGTTACAGCTCTTGCTCCCAGCGGTATCAGAAAGTTTTTTGATATTGCCGCCGAGATGAAGGATGTAATTTCCCTCGGTGTCGGCGAACCCGACTTTGTAACACCGTGGGCAATCCGTGAATCAGGTATTTATTCCCTTGAAAAAGGGCACACACATTACAGTGCGAACAGCGGTCTTATTGAACTGCGTGAAGAGATTTGTACATATCTCAAAAGAAAATACGACCTTGAATACAACCCCCGCACAGAAACACTTGTAACAGTCGGCGGTAGTGAGGCGATTGACCTTTTAATCCGTGCAATCATTTCCGCAGGAGATGAAGTCC
>JAZNLD010000060.1:0-3942 GCA_045578925.1 Clostridia bacterium | reverse complement strand
AAGTCATTCTGAACGTAGCGAAGAATCTCTACTGAAGTGATAATAAAACAAACAGAGATTCTTCGTCACTTTGTTCCTCAGAATGATAAAAAAGGCAGAGAAAACTCTGCCTTTGATTTTGCACTATGCGCTTTGCATTTTATTTTATTTCTGCTCAAAGAACACCTTAAATGCACGGTATGCCATATATACGTCAAGCTTTGAAACAATTTCAAACGGTGCGTGCATAGAAAGTACGGGCACACCGCAGTCAACAGTTTCAACGCCAAGGTTTGCAACATACTGCGCGATTGTTCCGCCACCGCCTGCATCAACCTTGCCAAGCTCACCAACATGCCACAATACATCATTGTCGTTGAAGAGTGTGCGGATTTTGTTCATAAGCTCTGCAGAAGCGTCGCTTGAACCACTCTTACCGCGTGCCCCTGTATATTTTGAAATTACTACACCGTAATTTATCATCGCACAGTTACGCTTTTCGTACGGAGCAGGGAAATTGGGGTCAAATGCACCGTTTACATCAGCGCTTAAACAGTAGCTTCTGTCAAGTGCACGGAGGAGATTAAGCTCGCTCGCACCTTCGCCGCATTTGTCCATAAGTTCAAGGAGAAGAAGCTTTACAAAATCGCTTTTTGCACCTGTGTTACCCATACTGCCGACTTCTTCCTTATCCGAAAGCATACAGATAGCAGTTTTATCGCACGCCTCAGTTGTGAGGATTGACATAAGTGCAGGGTATGCACAAACTCTGTCATCGTGTCCGTATGAACCGATAAGGCTTCTGTCAAGACCGACATCCTTTGCATTGCTTGATGGAACTATCTGTAATTCTGCGCTCAAAAAATCTTCCTCGCAGATACCGTATTTCTCATTAAGAATGGAAAGAATATTTTCCTTTACCGCACTCTTTTCGGCATCCTTTTCGGGAATAGAGCCTATTAAAAGGTTAAGCTGTTCACCTTCAATAACTTCGGATGCAGTTTTCTTCATCTGGTCCATTGCGAGGTGAGGGAGAAGGTCGGTAATAACGAAAGTAATATCGTCGTTTTCGTCACCGATGCGGATATCAACACTTTTACCATCCTTTGTAATAACTACGCCGTGAAGTGCAAGCGGAATTGCAGTCCATTGATACTTTTTGATACCGCCGTAATAGTGCGTTTTGAAAAATGCCATTTCGCCATCTTCATAGAGGGGATTTGGCTTTAAATCAAGGCGCGGTGCATCAATGTGGGCGCCTACAATATTGACACCGTCCGAAATTTTCTCGCTTCCGATAACTGCAAGATAAATACTGCGAAGCTTGTTAATCGCGTAAACCTTGTCTCCCTCTTTCAAAGTTTCGTAGCTTTCAAGAGGCTTGAAACCGCACTCCTCTGCAAGACGCACAACTTCCTTTACAGATTCGCGCTCGGTCTTGCACTGTGTCAGAAAGTCCTTGTATCCTTCGGAAAATTTGAAAACAATTTCCTTGTCAATATCTTTTGTCCAACCGTTTTTAAGTTCGTAATTCATGGTAAAGTTCCTCCAATCAATAGAATTTGTATTCGGCGATTATGGTTTCAAGTGCCGCCCAACCGCCTAAAAGGCCGCTTTTGATTTTTCTGTCACATTCCTGACAGAGTGAAATCAGCGTCTTGATATTTTCAATTTTCAATTTATCAGCCTTGCGTGTGGATTTTTCCGCAACGAATCCGCCGCCTAAAAGCGATACCGTTGACGAGAAATTTTCACCGCTTAAAAGATAAAGCTTCGCTTTATATATCGTGATAAGCTGACTTGAAAGAAGTGTTAACAGCGCAACAGGTTCTTCCCTGAGTCCGCGCAATGTATAAAGAAGGTTATAACAAGCCTCGCGCCTGCCTTCAAAAATTGCATCAATCAGCGCGTATACATTTTCTGTCGTGGGTTTTATGATAACCGCATCAATATCCTCGCGGGTGATTTGCTCGCTTTTTGAAAATGCAAGTATCTTTTCAAACTCAGTTTTGATGCTGTGCATATTTCTTTCAAGCGAACTTATAAGGTACGATGCATTTTTTGCGTCTATTGTCTTACCGCTTGCCGCCGCAATTTTTGCAACCCAGCTTTTAAGGTTTGCTTCGCTGCGCAAGGGAAATTCCACCACAACAGCACCGCTACTCACCGCGGCCTTGCGTACCGTGTTGGCTTTCTTGCCTTTTTCGGGAAGCTTTTCCCATATCACAACGCAGTTATACGGAGCAACGGATGAAAAAATCTTTTCCCATTGAGCCTTGCTTTTGATGTTGCCTTCAAAAAGACCACACTTCTTGAATACAAGTAGCTTTCGCTCGCTCATAACGGGTAGTGTTTCCATAAAATCCTCCGCTTCGTTCACAGGTGGGATCTGGGAGTAGCTCTTGTAGTTCATCATTTCCGACCATTCTTCCACAAGTGCCTTTTTAAGCTCGCCGATACAGAATTCGATGAGATATTCCTCAGGCCCTTCAAAAATGTAAAACGGCGCGATATTTCCCTGTTTAATTGTATTTCGAAGCTCTTCGTAATACATAACAAACATCCTTTAACCAAACATAAAAATACATTATATATTCTACCATATTTTATGCAAAAATTCAATAATTTTAATTGTAAAAGGTTAAATATTATGTTGACATGGAGGCACAGAAAAAAGGAAGAGAAAAGTTATGAAAAAAAGAGGTAACAAATTTGTGGCTATCGCTCTTGCTGCAACGATGGCTTTCGCGGAGCCCGACATTCGCCGTCGGAGATAAATCCCCTTGGCGTCTGTCTACCGCTGCCTTTCTCACTGCGGTTCGGTCACGACTCGGCTCTGACAGTTCACTGAACTGTCATTCAATTCCTCGTCGCCGCTTCGCTACCCTGCGCCCTCGCTTTTTCTGCCACAGGCAGCGCTCGGACTCGGTTCCCACTCTGGGTTCGACTCCCTTTCAATAATAAAAAAGACAGATAACCCAAAAGGGTTACCTGCCTTTTTTGGTGCCGATGGCGGGAGACAGCCGCTTTGCGTCTTGCCTGCTTGCCGACCGCAAACCTTGTTTGCAGTACCCATCTGCGCACCAACTTCGCTAAAAACGATTATCAATCGTTTTCTTCACGCTCGTTGCCCACTCTGAGTTCGACTCCCTTTCAATAATAAAAAAGACAGATAACCCAAAAGGGCTACCTGTCTTTTTTGGTGCCGATGGCGGGAGTCGAACCCGCACGGTGTTGCCACCGACGGATTTTGAGTCCGTTACGTCTGCCAATTCCATCACATCGGCTTAACGAATAAGATTATACTACAACAATTGGGAAAAATCAATACTTTTGATTAAAAAAACACTATTTTAATCCTTGGTGTATAATACGACATCCTCCACTTTGCAATCAAGTATAGAACATAAATCGTTGAGCGTGACGGTAGTTATGGGTCGGTTATGCTTCAATCTGTCAATCAGACTGCGACTTATGTTGTGATGTGTTATAAGTTTATAGGTAGTAATATTTTTCTCTTTAAGAGTTTTGAAAAAAGGCTCGTATGAAATCACCCTTATCACCTCAATTAAAGCATAGGATATACTTTAATTATTGACAATTGTCGTTATATAGAGTATGTTTTATGGTGAGGTGATGATTGTTATGACTGGTTTGAACGATGAACTGTTAAAATATATTATCCGTCAAGAAGTAGAACAGGCGATGAATAAAAACATTGAAGAGGAGCTGAGTAACCTTTCAACAGAGATTTTAGAAGAAATAATTGTTGTGCTGAAAAACCGCGAATTATCCGACTTTGATATCGTAGAAAATATAGTTTGTATTCTGGAAAAATACGAAATAGATTGTGGCCCTTGTCACGATTTCGGTTAATCAAAAAAGACTATCGCAACGCGATAGTCTCAGACTGTCGAAAAAGTCGGTCAACCGCAAGCAAGATTAAATATATGAAAATTTTGT
>JAZNLD010000059.1:0-2963 GCA_045578925.1 Clostridia bacterium | reverse complement strand
CTTTATTCTTCAAAGTGGGAAAACTCTCCTCTCCCCATCATTGCAGTAGGAACTACCGCTGGGACAGGCAGTGAAGTAACTCCCGTTTCGGTTATAACCAATCCCGAAGGTATGAAGCAAAGCTTCCGCACAGACGAAACTTATCCGTCAGTATGTTTTGGTGATGCAACATACACGCTGTCACTTTCTGTTGAGTTTACTCGCTCAACAGCACTTGATGCGCTTGCACATTGTATGGAAAGTTATTTCAATAAAACTGCAAATGATCTTTCACGCACCTATGCACTCCGCGGTATTTCAATACTTCTTGAAATGCTCCCTGAAACTGCGATTTGTGACACTACTCCACTTTCTTACGAAGCCCGAGAAACGCTTTACTGTGCGTCACTTTACGGCGGGCTTGCTATATGCGTTACAGGCACCGCATTCCCCCACGCACTCGGATATTTCTTGTCAGAACAGTGTGAAATCTGTCACGGAAACGCGTGTGCAGTTTATCTTGAGGAATTTATTGAGTATAACGAAAAGACAGTTCCCGATGAAGTAGCAAAGTTTTTTGAGATTTTGCGTACAGATAAAAAAACACTTGTATCGCTTATCAAGAAAAATCTTCCCGACCTTGGCGTAAAATTAAGCGAGGAAAAGATAAGTG
This sequence comes from Clostridia bacterium, assembly GCA_045578925.1. Classification (GTDB taxonomy): domain Bacteria; phylum Bacillota; class Clostridia; order UMGS1883; family UMGS1883; genus UMGS1883. Next base: position 2,311 of record JAZNLD010000059.1, on the reverse strand, counting down.
AGCTTTCCCCCAGATACAACAATAATAAAAGTTTCCTGAAATGCTACGGCAACGCAGACGAAAAGCTTGCCGTGAGTATACTTGAAAAACTGTTTAAGTAATAAAAAGCCAACCTTGAACAGATTCACCTCTCTTTTTCCTCGTCTGCCAGCGTGTCGATAAGTTTATCAACACGCTGAAAAGCCAACCTTGAAAACTCAAGGTTGGCTTTTTTAATTTTGATTAAAATGGAAGCTTTTTACCCTGCTTTTTCCATTCGCGGAATTCTGCAGTTGCGCAGAAAATTACATCGCCTGATGAATTGATTGCTGTTTCAAGAGAGTCCTGAACAACGCCGATGATAAAGCCTACACCAACTACCTGCATAGCTATATCCTGACTTACGCCGAGAAGCGAACAAGCCATCGGGATAAGAAGAAGCGAACCGCCTGCAACACCTGACGCACCGCACGCACCAAGAGTAGCCACAAAGCTAAGAAGTATAGCAATAATGATGTTTACTTCGATACCCTGCGAGAATGCTGCGGCAAGTGACATAACAGTAATTGTGATTGCCGCACCATCCATATTGATTGTAGCACCAAGAGGGATAGACACGCTATAATATTCCTTATCAAGTCCGAGCTTTTCGCAAAGACTCATATTAACGGGAATATTAGCCGCAGAGCTTCTTGTAAAGAATGCTGTTATACCTGATTCCTTGAAGCACTTGAATACAAGCGGATAGGGATTTTTCTTGAGCGCAATTGCAACGATAATCGGATCTATTACAAATGCTACAATGAGCATACACCCAACAAGAACCGCAAGGACTTTTCCGTAGTCTGTGAAGATGTCAAGACCGTATTCATTTACAGAAGCATAAACAAGACCCATAATACCAAAAGGAGCAAGCTGAATTACCCACGCTACTGCTTTTGATACGGCTTCTGAAATATCGTTAAGGACTTCTTTTGTTTTGTCACTTGCACCTGCTCGGAGAGCAAGGCCGAGAATGATAGACCATGTAAGGATACCAACATAGTTGGCATTGATAAGAGCGCTTACTGGGTTCATAACCATATTGCCGATAAGTGTGCGGAAAACCTCGCCAAGACCTGCGGGAGCAGTCTGCTCAACAGCCTGTGCAAGAGGAAGTGTTGTTTTAAAAATATAACTCATAACAACTGCGGCTACTGCAGCAAGGAATGTGCTGAGTATATAGAAAAAGATTACTGTTTTAAATCTGTTTCCGATACCCTTGCCCGCACTCGATAAAGACGCCACCACAAGCACAAATACCAAAATGGGTGCAATTGCTTTAAGTGCACCTACGAATACATCACCAAAAACAGCTACAAAATCCGCCTTTGGCACCCAGAGTCCAAGGCATATACCAATCACAAGACCGATAGCAATCCTTAAAATCAATGGGGTTTTTGTGTAAGAACTAAAAAACTTTTTCATTTTTTCCTCCGTAAAATATATTTAATTAAAATTATTTTTCAAAATTAGGATAAAGGCCCGATTCAGACATCGGTTCGCCGTTTTTATAAAGGTGTGATATATCACCTACACCCGTTGCACGAAAATGTGATACACCTGACGAATCAGTTTCCGTAACAAGTGTTGTTACGGATGTCGGAGAAAGGAAAAATCCGTTTTGTGCCACAACGGGAGAAATTCCGAGCAGGTGTGCCAAAACAGTACTACCCAAAGCGAAATGACACACAAGCGCAATAGTCACATCAGTGCCACCGCGGTATGCCATACCTTCTTTGTAGAGGCCGTGTTTTTCCAGAAGAGCGTCCACACCGTCCGCAGTTTCTTTGTAAACTTCCAAAACATTGCCACTTGCCATAAGATCAGTTTCCGACCACTTTTTCAAATCGTAATATCTGTCATCGGCGCACCATACAGATGGCGGCAAATCCCAGCATGCACGCATTTTATCAGTGTATGGCGAAACAATTTGTCCGCGAAACTCCTCTAACCAATCAAGGATTTCAGCCTCTTTTCCGAGTTTTTCAAGCGTTGGCTTTGCGGTATCTTTTGCCCTGCCGAGTGGTGAACAGTAGAAATAGTCTATATTTTCTTTTACGAGTCGTTCTGACAAGAGTTCTGCCTCTCTCCATCCTTTTGGGGTAAGGCTGTCAATAGAGTAATCCGGATCGCCGTGGCGAATTATCATGATTTTCATATTTTGTTGCTCCTCTCTTATTTTTGGCGAAGTTGTGTCAAGTCTGGAGAACAGTGTTTTTCATCACTTATCAAGAGGTGTATATCCTGACATTTCTATAATTTTCTGTCCCTGTTCACCTGTAATCCATTC
>JAZNLD010000058.1:0-5178 GCA_045578925.1 Clostridia bacterium | reverse complement strand
GGACGGGGTAGCGAAGCGGCGGCGAGGGAGTGAATGACAGTCCTGTGAACTGTCAGAGCCGAGCCGTGACCGAACCGCAGTGAGAAGCTTTTGTAATCCGTAGGTGCACAAAAAATGGACCTGTCCCCAAACGAGAAAGCGATTGCTCGCACACAGTAGCTAAAACGCACTTTGGGGGACGGGGCATGTTTTTGTAAGCCGTAGGTGCAACTAAAACTGCCCTGTCCCCAAACATAAACCGCACACAAAGAAAGAAGGTATATACTATGGCAAAAGAAAAATTCTACATTACCACCCCGATTTACTACCCCAGCGACAAACTGCACATTGGTCATTCCTACTGTACAGTTGCCGCTGATACTATTGCGCGTTATAAAAGAGCGCAGGGTTACGATGTAATGTTTTTAACAGGTACTGACGAACACGGTCAGAAAATTCAGCGTATCGCCGAGGAGAGAGGCGTTTCTCCCCAGGAATATGTTGACAACATCGTAAAGGGCATTAAAGAGCTGTGGACGCTTATGGATATATCTAACGACAAGTTTATCCGCACAACTGACGAAATGCACGTAAAGGCCGTTCAGAAGATTTTTAACACACTCTACGAAAAGGGCGACATCTATAAGAGCGAATACGAAGGTTGGTACTGTACTCCCTGCGAATCTTTCTGGACCGAACATCAGTTAGTCGACGGTAAGTGCCCCGACTGTGGCAGAGCCGTTGAAAAAACAAAGGAAGAGAGCTATTTCTTCCGTCTTTCCAAGTATCAGGATAAGCTTATTGACCTTATCAAGAACAATCCCGACTTCCTTCAGCCGTCTATCCGTCAGAATGAGATGCTCAACAACTTCCTCATTCCCGGACTTGAAGACCTTTGCGTTTCAAGAACGAGCTTTGACTGGGGTATCCCTGTAGAATTTGACCCCAAGCACGTTGTTTATGTATGGCTTGACGCACTTACAAACTACATCAACGCACTCGGTGCATTTTCCGATGACGACGCAGATTTCAAGAAATACTGGCCTGCAGATGTGCATCTTGTTGGTAAGGAAATCGTGCGTTTCCATTCAATCATCTGGCCCGCTATGCTTATGGCGCTTGACCTTCCTCTTCCCAAGCAGGTTTACGGTCACGGTTGGCTTCTCCTTGACGGCGGTAAGATGAGTAAGAGTAAGGGTAATGTTGTTGACCCCGTGAAGCTCGTTGAAAAGTATGGCGTTGACGCTATCCGTTATTTCCTGATGCGCGAAATGCCCTTCGGTGCTGACGGCGTATTCAATAACGAAGCACTTATTAACCGTATCAATTCAGACCTTGCAAACGACCTCGGCAACCTCGTAAGCCGTACTGTAAGCATGGTAGAAAAATATTTCGGCGGTACAGTTACAAACAAGGGCGTTTCTGACAGTTTTGATGAAGAGCTTATCGCATTTGCCAAGGAAACTCCCAAGAAGGTTGAAGAACTTATGGACGCTTACCAGTTCTCTAACGCACTTGCAGAAATCTGGAAGCTTATCAGCCGTACCAATAAATACATCGACGAAACTACTCCCTGGGCACTTGCCAAGGATGAGGCGAAGAAAGACCGTCTTGAGACAGTTATGTATAACCTTTGCGAAGCAATCCGCATTGCGTCTGAGCTTATCGCACCCGTTATGACACGCACAACTCCTGCTATTCTTGAGCAGATCGGTGCCGAGGCAAAGGGTTGGGCAGGTGCATCAACTTGGGGCGCACAGGACAGCTTCACAGTTAAGAAGGGCGAGGTTCTCTTCCCCCGTATTGATGTTGAGGCAGAGCTTAAAGCTATTGAAGAAGAATCAGCAAAGGCTGACGCTCCCAAAACCCCAAAGCCTGAAGGAAAGGAAGAAATCACAATTGACGATTTCTTCAAGGCTGAACTTCGCGTAGCGCAGGTTGTAGAAGCGGAAAAGATTAAGAAGGCAAAGAAGCTCCTTAAACTTCAGCTTGACCTCGGTTACGAAAAAAGACAGGTTGTAAGCGGTATCGCGCAGTTCTACGAGCCTGCCGACCTTATCGGCAAGAAGGTTGTCGTTGTGGCAAACCTCAAGCCCGTAAAGCTTTGCGGCGAAGACAGCTGCGGTATGATTCTCTGTGCATCAAACGATAATCAGCTTTCAATCGTTTCTCCGTCTGACGATATGGAGCTTGGAAGTGAAGTTTGCTGATGCTATTTGATACACACGCACACTACTACGATAAAAAATTTGACGACGACCGCGACGAAATCCTTTCCTCTATGCAGGAAAACGGCGTCGGCTACATCATAAATGCAGGCTGCGATGTTGAAACGACAAAAAGGTGCATCGCACTTGCGGAAAGATATGATTTTATCTACGCTACGGCAGGGATTCACCCCAATCATTCTTCCGATATGAATGACCGTGCACTTGACGGTATAAAGATGCTTGCAAAGCATCCGTGCGTCAAGGCAATCGGCGAAATAGGTCTTGATTATTTTCATAAATATACTGACCGCGAGGTACAGAAAGAGGCTTTTTCAAGGCAGATTGCACTTGCAGATGAGCTTAATCTCCCCTTTGTCATTCATTGTCGCGACGCCTGCAAGGATGTGCTTGACATTTTAAAAAGCGATTACAAGGGCGGCGGCGCGCTGATGCATTGCTTCAGCGAAAGCAAGGAAACGGCGAAAATCGTGCTTGATATGGGACTTACCATCGCAATAGGCGGTACGGTGACCTTCAAGAACAATGTAAGGACTGTCGAGGCGGTAAAATATATTCCGCTTGAAAATCTTGTGATTGAAACGGACAGCCCCTACCTTGCCCCAACTCCGCACCGTGGCGAGCGCAACAGCAGTCTCTACATTCACTATGTAGCAGAAAAAATCGCCGAGATAAAGGGACTTCCCGTAGAAAAGGTTATTGAAGCAACTACAAATAACGCAAAAAACTTTTTCAATATACAGTAAACACAGGCGAATTAAGAACACGAGAAAGGATTATGACTATGAAAAAACTTACAGCAATGGTTCTCGCAATGGCAATGGTTCTCGCAATGGCTTCTTTCTCGGTATTTGCCTATAATATCGGTGATGTAATAGGTTATTCACTCACAACCGACATCGTAGCTACAATCAACGGTTATGATATCCCCTCTTACAATGTAGACGGTTATACATATATCGTTGCAGAAGACCTTAGATATTATGGTTTTGCGGTTAATTACGACGATGCGTCACGTTCACTCTCAATAACACGTGACTTTTCTCAGGCATGGGTATCAAAAAGCTATACAAAACCCTCTGTTTCAGCTTCAAGTGTAGGAGAACGCGCGCACAGTCTTCTTTATACGGATATTGTAACATATCTTGACGGATACTACACACCCAGTTATAACATCAATGGCCAGACTATCATCCGTTTTGATTCGTTGAGTGCTTACGGTGGCGTTTCATACGATGATGGTAAGAGAGAAATCTCACTCGGTCTTGACGGTCTGAACTTCAATCCTAATCCCGTTAACCGCAGTATGTTGTCTGTGCTCGGCTATTACGCAGACCCAGATTATCCCGACAACTATAATGTTATGATATATGCATGCAACGGAAACGAAATCAGCTTTGAAATCACTTCTATAAAGGGTGCAAATGCAACACGTATAACAGGAATAATCGTAACCGAGAAGCTTATTGATGGCAAATGTGTATTTGATTTTGAAGATTCATTTGGCACAAAAGGAACAGGTGTCCTTACTGTTATAGATAAGGATACTGTCAATCTCTCCTTCACTACAAGAGTTGAGGGTATGGGTTGGAGCATAACAGCTGCCGAGGGTACGCACAAGAGAATTTCCGATGTACCTGAAGGATATACCCCCTGGTCCGATTTTTGATAACTAAAAACAAACTAAAAAAGAAGCGTGCCGCTTCACCCATTTCGCGTCCTGACCAAAATTTAGGCAGACAAATTCCACTCGCGAAAAAAGACGTAATTTCCTATACGGTAAAAAAGCAGGTCAATGACCTGCTTTTTATTGTTTCACTTTATTCATTATCTTCTTCCTTTACAGCTTTTCCCAAAAGAAATAGTTCCAACAAGCCGCAAAAAAATGTAATCGTGAAAAAATGCATAAATATAAACCATAACAAAATCTCAACATTCCAGCTACTCGCCTTTTCATACTCTGATACCATATTCTCCATAATTCTATACACTAATAAAACCGCAAGCAAAGTTAAAGAAACTTTATTGCAAACTTCAAAAATGTACTTAATCATCTTTGAAAAAGAATTTAAGGAATTTTTCTCTTCGGGTTTCTTAAAGAATATAGACTGTTCTCTTCTTAATTTGGCAATTATAATAAAATAAGAAACCGTTACGGACAACAATATTAAAAGCATTGTTCTCATCCACCCGTTTTACTCACTATTATCGAGTTATTGCTCAATTTTATCAAATTTATTTTTGATTGTCAATAGTTTATAATATTATTAGTTAGTAAATACTCGATAGGACTGAATATTATGTTAAACGAAAATGAATATAAAGGAATTTTATTGGATATTGGTATAAAAATCGGCTACTACAGAAGAAAAGCAGGAATGACACAGCAGGAGCTTGCCGATCAAACAGGGCTTTCACTTTCATATATCAGTCAGCTTGAGAGTCCTAATCTCCCTTACTGCCCATCCATAAAATCTCTCTTTGCAATCGCAAAAGTATTAGGGGTAAAGGCATCAAAAATAATTGACATAGACGACTAATTCTCACCACACTAAAAACCGGACAAAAACGGCACTTGTTATTTACAAGTGCCGTCCTTTTTATTACGGATAATATGGATTGGGTTTGAAGAATAAAACGATTAAATCAAATACAACTCCAACACCACAAAGTCCACCCGTACATAAGTATAAAATTCCTAAAAGAATTCTTCCCTCGTAAAATTTATGTATTCCCAGATACCCCAAAAACAGGCACAGGAAAAATGATACCCACTTACTTTTCATCTTCATTCACCTCTTTATTTATTATACGCTATTTGCCCATTTCTTTCAAGTCATATTCCGTACTTCTTCCCGAGAGGTTCATCAGCACAAGACTCTTACCGTGGAGAAATGGAAACGGAGTGACCTTGGCTTAGGGACAGGTCCATTTTTTGTGCACCTTCGGATTACAAAAATGTCCCCGTCCC
>JAZNLD010000057.1:0-4747 GCA_045578925.1 Clostridia bacterium | reverse complement strand
AAGCTCGTCGGCGTACGAGGGTACGATAGAGATTGCCTTGGACAGAAGCAAGCAAAAATCCCTGAAAACTATGGTTTTTAGGGATTTTATATTCGCTTGATTAATAAAAACTATTTTATTTTTGTCGGTTCGTTTAGAATCGCTAAACCCTACAAAAATTTCATATATTTAATTTTGCTTGCGTTTGACCGACTTTTTCGACAGTCTGAGTACCGTTTCTTGGGAAACGGTACTATTTTTTATTTGCTTTAAACTGAATAGGGGTTATGCCTGTTTCACGCTTGAAAACATATGAAAAATATTCAGGACTTGAAAAAGACATTTTATCACTGACCTCAGCAACGCTTAACCCTGTTTTAAGAAGTTCACTCGCGTGCATTATACGCATTTTGTTAAAATATTGCATAACTCCGCACCCGGCATAGGTGCGAAAAGTCTTTTTCAGGTTGCTTGTACCAAGTTGAGCTAAAAATGCAATATCATCAACAGACAAATTTTCATCAATATGGGCTTTCATCACCCTTAGTATGTTTTTGTAATTGTGTGCTCCGACTGTGTAAGATTGCTTTTTGTCAGGAAGTATCTCGGAAACTGTTGTGAGAAGAAAAAGCTCAAGTTCTGCAATGCATATACTCTCGTTAAGAATATTGTCCTCTTTGGAATCTAAAGTCAATTCAGCATTTTCAAAATTGAATGATATATGTTTGAAGGTTTCAGTAAGCAACTGATGAAGGTAGCTATTAAGCGTGAACATTCCGTTACCGAGCCCGTCAATAAGAGTGCCGTCATACTTGAATGAAATAATTATAAGCTTACCTTTTTGCCCTTTCCTGCACCATAACCGATGAAACTCCATCGGCCTGTGAAAAATTGCCTGCCCTTTTGAAAGCTCGTATACGTGCTCGTCTTCAGAAACAGTCACACTTCCATCAACGGCATAAACCATTTCCCAGAAATCGTGCATTTCTCCTTCAAAATAAAAGTCTTCATGAGCATCTCGGAGAAATGCTGAATTTATAGAAATAATGCCCCTGTCGTGTTTTGAAGAATAAAAACTCATATGTCCCTCCAAAAGTATCTGAAATCATAGAAATTATGTACAAACATACGTTGATTTATAAATTTGAATAATTATAATATGAGTATAACTTATAATTTATAGTTTGTAAAGTGAGGTTATATAAATGATGAACTATACAAAGGAATGTGATGTTGTACAGCAGTTTGCTATCGAAGGATGTCCGACAAGAATTGCTCCTTACGGAGAAGGACACATAAACTCTACATTTCTTGTAGAAACAACAAAAGCAAAATACATTCTTCAAAGAATAAATACCATTGTTTTCAAAAAGCCCGAGAATGTTATGAGCAACATTCTTGCAGTAACGGAATGTATAAGAGGAAAAGGGGCAGAAACGCTTAATGTTATTAAGACTCTATCGGGAGAGCCGATGTTAAAAACAGCAGACGGTTGTTACAGAGTATATGATTTTATCGGCAATTCTCTCACACTCCAAAAGGCAGATACACAGGAAGTGTTTGAAAACGCAGGGTATTCTTTTGGAGAATTTCAAAAGCTCTTGTCCGACTTTGACGCAAGCGTATTGTTTGAAACCATAGAAAGATTTCACGACACACCAAACCGTTTTAAAAACTTCAAGAAATCTGTTGCATCTGACAAATCGGGAAGACTCGAACAGTGCGAAAAAGAAGTTTCGTTCGTAATGGAACGCGAGAATACATACGGAAAGATTGTAAAAGCTCTTGAAGATAAAAAGATACCACTTCGAGTAACACATAACGATACAAAACTTAATAATATCCTTATGGACCCCGTAACTCTTAAAGGTAAAGCCGTTATAGACCTTGATACCGTTATGCCCGGTTCAATGTTGTATGATTTTGGCGACTCAATCCGCTTTGGGGCAAGTACTGCCGCCGAAGATGAAAAAGACCTTACAAAAGTACACTTTGATATAGAACTTTTCAAATCGTACGCAAAAGGTTTCTGCCGTGCGTTAGGGGATAGCATTACCGAGGAAGAAAAGCACCTCCTTCCTTACAGCGCATATCTTATGACTATGGAATGCGGAATGAGATTTTTAGCTGATTTTATAGACGGAGATATATACTTCGCGACAAAATATCCCGAGCACAATCTGGTTCGTGCACGCACACAATTTAAGCTTGCAAGTGAAATGCAACAGCGGATGGAAGATATGAAATCTATAATAGGAAGTATTTAGTAAAATGCAGATGATGCGGTAAATTTACCGCATCATTTTTTGCGTAAAAAGATATAAAAATATTCTTTGATTTGATTTTGGTATAATATTATGGTATATTAAGTGTAATATTATAGGTTTACATCTGTATAAAATTTTTTTATAATTAAACCAGAGAATGTATTTTGGAAACGAGTGTGTAATAATATGAGAAGTTACATTCGCCACAGAATTTTTAATGTAATAGATATTAAAGAGCTTATGGCCCTTGAGTATCCTGATTTCAGCGGCAAGTACAAGGACTATGAGGAAAGTCATGATTTCTGGGAGCTTTGTTATGTGAAAAAGGGTAGTATTACTCTTACAATCGAAGGTAACCCCCTGAATATGAGGGATAGTGAAATCGCCCTTGTTTCGCCTAATAAAGTGCACTCGTATCATTGTGAAAACGACGATGGAAATAATGTTTTTGTAATATGCTTTCAAAGTTTTTCTCAAGTGCTGAAAGCTATGTGCGATATGAAATTCAATTCCGATACGATCACTTCCTATACGATGGATACCATCATTGATGAGTGCGGAAAGACCTTCCGTATAGATGAGAACGAGCATCTTAAAGCACTGTCAAATCCGAATTTCGGGGGACAGCAGGCGATTATAATTTTGCTTGAATACCTTTTGATATGCCTTTTGAGAAAGCTCTCGCTGGGAAAAGAATCGCGAGTTGTCTTCCTTTCTGACAAAAATTTTGATGCAGTTTTTGCACAGACAGTTACGGAATATTTAAAGGAAAACCTCTGCAACAAACTTTCACTTGACGATATTTGTTCGCGCTTTAATTATTCTCGTTCATTCCTTTGCCGTACCTTTAAAAAACAGACGGGTGAGACCTTGTTTACCTGTTTTAACCGACTTAAAATAGAAGAGGCAAAAAGGCTTCTTCTTGAAACCGAGCATACTGCAACAAGTATATCAAGACATTTAGGTTTTCAAGATGTTAAATACTTTAACGCTCTTTTCAAAAAACACACCGGATATGCTCCTATTGAATACAGAACAAAAAACGGGGAGGGAATAATATGATTACAACAGTTCTCGGCGAAATCAGTGAAGATAAACTCGGTGTCGTATCTTCCCACGAACATATCTTTATAGATATGCGTATGTGTGTTGACGAAACACCCGATTCACCGAAATGTTTTCGCGATAAGATAAGCGGCTATAACCGTGCAGAAGTGTTTTCAGACCCTTATGCGATACTTGATAATGCACTTTTGGACAATGTTGACGATGCCGTAAAGGAAATTGAATATTTTAAGGAGTGGGGCGGAAATACCATAGTTGACTGCACCCTCGATGAAATCGGAAGGGACCCCATAAAACTCAGAGAAGTGTCAAAGCGTACAGGCGTAAATATTATTCTCGGTTGCGGACATTATTATCATAAGGCGCATTACCCTTATGTGAAAGATGCTTCCGTAGAAACTCTTGCGGAAGAGATGTACCGCGACATAACCTGTGGTATAGGCGGCACTGATATAAAGGCGGGAATTATTGGCGAAATAGGCACAAGTGCCGTGATGTCACCTGACGAAAAAAAGGTGCTCCACGCTGCAGGTATGATAGGTGCACAGACGGGCAAGGCGGTGCACGTTCATACTGATTTATATACGGAAAACGGATTTGAAGTTGCGGATATACTAATCGGAGAAGGTATGAAACCCGAAAAAATCTGTATCGACCACGTTGACGTATGGCTTCGCCCAGATTACATAAAAGCACTTCTGGACAAGGGTGTTTATATCGAGTTTGACAACTTCGGAAAGGAGTTCTATGTATCAGAAGAAAGGCGCTTTGCGTATGACCTTGAAAGGATAAAACTTCTGAAGAATCTCATCGACGAAGGATATAGAGAAAAGATTCTCGTATGTAATGATGTTTGCCTTAAAACAATGTGGAAGAAATACGGTGGCACAGGATATGCACATATACTCCGCACTGTTAAATTTATGGCACAACAAAACGGAATAGATGAAAATACATATATGTCAATTCTTACAGATAACGTAAAAAACTTTTTAATATAAAAGGAGAGATAATATGAATTACCCTAAAATTGAAGCAAATGAGTACAAACAGAGAGTAGATGCCATGAGAAAGCTTATGGCTCGCGAAGGTGTTGACCTTCTGGTAGGTTTTTCAAACCTTCTTGAAATCGGCATTGTTCGCTACTACTGCGGATTTGCCCCTGTTAATGAAAGTTCAGCTATCATCATTCCTGCTGACGGTGAAGTTGTAGTATGTAGTGGACAGGCATCATACGATTATTGCCAGATTATGAATCAGCTTCCCGAAAGCCGTATTGCAATCCTTCCCGAAATTGGTGAAGTAAGCGGATTTGAATATGACACTGAGGGTCAGCTTGATTTTGAAGAGCTTTTCAACAGAGTAAAGGCAGAGCATCCCTACGTCAAGAAGATAGGCTTTATCGGCAGACTTATTTTCCCGTCTATAATTATGGA
>JAZNLD010000056.1:0-2332 GCA_045578925.1 Clostridia bacterium | reverse complement strand
GATATAGAGTGTATTGTGTGAATTGCGGGGGTAAACTGGCCGATACAGAAAATAGATGTCCGCTGTGTGAAACAGAGGTTTATCATCCCAATATAAAGCATGGGAAGGCACAGAAACTGTACCCTGACGGCAAAATGCCTGGAAAGAGTTCAGGCATCAATATAATAGCGGCTTCAGGAACTATACTGTTTGTATTGGCGATGATTATATGCTTTTTTGCCGATATACAAAGAAGTGCAAGTCTTAATTGGTTCGGATATGTTGCAGGTGCTCTTGTTAGCGGATATGTTATATTTGCACTTCCGTTGTGGTTCAAAAAACCCAACCCCGTTATTTTTATACCTTGCGATTTTGCAGTATCAATTCTCTATCTGTGGTATATCAATTTTGCGGTAGATGGCAACTGGTTTTTAAGTTTCGCATTCCCTGTAACAGGCGGAATGGCACTTATTGTCTGCACTGTTATAACTCTTGTACATTATGTAAAAAAGGGAAAGCTCTACATTCTTGGTGGCGCGTCCATTCTTCTCGGAGCATTTATGCTTTTGGTTGAATATCTTCTGGATATGACTTTCAAACTTAGTTTTGTAGGTTGGTCAATATATCCTTTGATAGCATTAGTGGCTCTTGGAAGTGTTATGATTTATCTGGCGATAGACACCGGAGCAAGGGAAGTAATGGAGAGGAAATTGTTCTTCTGATGCTGTTATAAAATAGTTATTGACTTTTGTCGATAACTATTTTTTTCTTATCACTAAAAAACACTTTATTTTGACAAGTCTATATGTTATAATAATATAGATATATTATATTCAGGTGATATTGTTGAAACTTCCCGAAAAATTTCTTGAAAGAATGAAAAAAGACCTTGAAACTGAATATGATGCTTTTTTAAAATCCTACGAGGAAAAACCCCGTATCGCATTGCGTGTAAATACGCTTAAAACAGCTGCCGATGAATTCAAAAAAACGGTTGATTTCTGCGGTAAAAAAGTAGACTGGTGCGAAAACGGATTCTACTACGATGGTAAAAAGGGTAATCACCCGTCAAGTATTGCAGGACTCTTTTATTCGCAGGAGCCTTCTGCAATGATTACGGCAGAGATTATTGATATAAAAGACGGGGACAAGGTGCTTGATTTGTGTGCCGCACCCGGCGGAAAAAGCACCCAGCTTGCGTCAAGACTTGGTGGAAACGGGCTTCTCGTTTCTAACGAGGTTGTGCCTGCGCGTGCAAAAATCCTGTGCGAGAATATTGAGCGTATGGGAATTAAAAACGCCGTTGTCACGAATATGTATCCCGAAAAAATGGAAAAATATTTTAATGGCTTTTTTGACAAAATTGTAGTAGATGCACCCTGCAGCGGTGAGGGTATGTTCAGGAAAGACGATGTTGCAATTCAGGAGTGGAGTATTGAACACACTTATTCCTGCGCGCAGAGGCAACTTTCAATTTTAGACAGTGCATATAAAATGCTTGCCTCGGGCGGACAACTTGTTTATTCAACCTGCACCTTTGCGCGCGTTGAAAATGAAGATGTGGCAAAAGCATTCGCTGAAAAATATGATGATATAAAACTGATTTCATCGCACCGCCTGATGCCTCACAAGGTTCATGGCGAGGGACATTTTTCCGCACTTTTTGAAAAAGTCGGGGAAGGGGATGATGAAAAAAGAAATCCCGTTTCCGAGGTGAAAAAGGAAGTCATAAATATCTATCGCGAATTTGAAAAAGAAAATCTCAATACCGTGCTTGATGGAATTTTCGTATCGTTTGGCGATTTTCTCTATCTTGTTCCGCGCGGTATGATTTCTCTTGACAAGATTAAATGCGTCCGTGCAGGTCTTTTGTTGGGCGAGGTAAGAAAAGGAAGATTCATCCCCTCGCACCATCTTTGTATGGCTCTTAAAAAAGAAGAATTTAAAAGAACTATATCACTTACGGATGATGAAATTGCTCTTTATGTAAAAGGTGAGGCAATAACCACTACAGGCGAAAAGGGTTATGGGGCGATGCTCTATAATGACACTTATCCGATAGGATGGTACAAATTAAGCGATAATATCGCGAAAAACCACTATCCCAAACATCTGCGAAAGGTTTGATATAATGTTTAATGTATGGCACAATGTAAACCCCGAAAGAATTAAAAAAGACGATTTCCTTGCTGTTATTGAAATCTCCAAGGGCGGACGAAACAAGTACGAGCTTGATAAGGAAACGGGAATGATTATCCTTGACCGCGTACTGTATACCGCAACACACTATCCTGCAAACTACGGATTCATTCCGCGCTCCTACGCGGAAGACGGTGACCCGCTTGATGTTTTA
>JAZNLD010000055.1:0-6033 GCA_045578925.1 Clostridia bacterium | reverse complement strand
AGTCTGAGAGGAGTGGGTTTCCACTCCTGTTTTTTTGTTTAGCTAAGTTTATTCAGCGTCGGTAGGCTTCTTTACGAAAAGCACGCTCATAGCAAGAGCTATTACATAAAGAACAACTGTTACATAAAGCACAGTCTGATAACCTACGGGGTTAACCATATTTCCTGCTACTTCAATTTCTTCACCAAAATGGCTTACAATCCATGTGGCGAGCTGATTACCTGTAAGACCTGCAAATCCCCATGCTGAAAGCGTAATACCATGAAGTGCACTGATACTACCCATTCCGTAATGGTCAGAAAGAAGTGTGGGAACATTTGAGAAACCACCACCGTATCCTGCGTTTACGAACATAAGAAGAACCAATACAAGCACAGTAAGAACTGTGTTTCCTGCACCGTTTGTTATACCGCCTGTAAGAATTGCAGCTGCAGTAAGAATGATTGAAACAATAAAAATAATTTTGAATACAGTATTTCTGTCCTTCATTTTATCTGCCCATGCAGAGAAACCAAGACGGCCACCTGCATTGAAAATAGCTGAAACTGTTGAGATAATTCCTACAAACCCTGCAAGACCAAGACACTTTACAATCATTTTTTCCTGAGATAAAAGTGCAAGACCACATGTGATATTGATGTAGAACATCAACCATATACCTATGTAGTTTGTAATCTTTCTTGACTTGATAACAGATAAGATGCTCTGCTTTTCTTCTTTACCCTGAGGTTCATGCCAACCTTCAGGCTTTTTAAGAAGAAGATGACCAATAAACATCATAACAAAATAAACAGCACCTAAAATCCAGAACATTTTATAAATGCCACTCTCACCCATTGACTGAAGCATTGACTGCATGATGGGGCTTGCGATTGCCTTTGCCGCACCGAAACCTGCCACTGCAAGACCGGTTGCAAGTCCTTTTCTGTCAGAGAACCAAAGCATAAGAGTTTTTACCGGAGAAAGGTAACCTGTACCAAGACCGATACCCATAATAACACCATAGCAAAGGTATATACCCAAAAGTGCTACTATGCTACCTTTATTAAGACCGCCGTAATAAATGAATCCGCCTGTACCGATCATACCTACTGAAAAGCATATTGCTGCAATCAATGAAGATTTATGAATATTCTTTTCTACAACATGACCGAGGAATGCCGCTGACATTCCAAGGAAGAAAATAGCAAGACTGAACGCCCATTCTGTTGCGCTCTTTGAAAAGCCGATATGACTGGCTATTTCTTCGCTGAAAATTGACCAACAGTATACCGTACCGATACTGCAGTGAAGCAACAATGCGGGAATTGCCGCTCTGAGCCACTTGTTTTCGCCTAATTTTACCTTACTCATTTTGCATCTCCTTATTCTTTTTTCCAAACTAATGTATTTTAACACATTATTTTTCATTTTTCAATAATATTTTGCTATTTTTTAACTAAATATGGTAAAAAATTAAATACACCGATTTGCGCCGTTTATGCAAGTCGGTGTACTTAAAAAATCACTTATTTTATTGCAAAATTATTCAAAATCAAGGAGGAGTTTTAAAACTCGCTTAACACTTTCCTGAAGCTCGTACATTCTGCCCGTATATGCAAGCTGAACAGTTGAATCAAAATATCCGCTGCCATTTCCCCTGGGAGAGGCGTGCCCTTTTTGTCCTTCGGACATTTTCCCCGCTATCGGGGAAATCAGTCCCAAACTGTGCAGCAGAATAGCTATTGTTCACTTGACAAGGTTTTTTGTGTAGTATAAAATATAATAAGATAACAAACCATACCAAAAGGAGGGATTATATGCTTGATTTAGTGGCAAAACTAAAAGAAAAACGTATGCTTTCGCGTGATGAGCTTTGCGAAATTCTTTCAAGAGATAAATATGATTCCCTTCTTATATCTTCTGCTGACAAAATAAGGCAGAGAGTTTACGGTAAGGATGTTTATATCCGCGGGCTGATTGAGTTTACAAACTACTGCAAAAATGATTGTTACTACTGCGGAATACGAAAAAGCAATAAAAAAGCACTTCGTTACCGTCTTGAAAAGGACGATATTTTAGAATGCTGTCGCGAGGGGTATGAACTTGGTTTCCGCACATTCGTACTGCAAGGTGGCGAAGACCCGTATTTTACCGACGACAGAATATGTGATATTGTAAGTTCTATCCGCAGCGAGTTCCCCGATTGTGCAATTACCCTTTCTATCGGCGAAAAGTCTTATGAGAGTTATCTTTCCTACTATAAGGCAGGGGCAAACAGATATCTTCTGCGACACGAAACTGCCGAGTGCGAGCATTATAACAAGCTCCATCCCGAAGGAATGACGCTCGAAAGCAGAAAAAAATGTCTTTTTGACCTTAAGAAAATAGGCTATCAGGTCGGTAGCGGATTCATGGTCGGATCACCGTTCCAGACGATTGACAATATTATTTCCGACCTTGAATTCTTGTGGGAGCTTCAGCCAGATATGATTGGCATAGGGCCGTATATTGTGCACAAGGAAACTCCATTTGCAGAGTATCAAAGCGGGGATGTGGCGCTTACAATAAGGCTTATTGCTGTGCTTCGCCATATGTTCCCGTATGCGCTTCTCCCCGCAACAACGGCGCTTGGAACACTGCATCCCGAAGGTCGTGAGATGGGACTTCGTGCAGGGGCAAATGTAGTTATGCCCAACCTATCCCCCCGTAAATTCAGGAAGTTATATGCCCTGTATGAAAACAAAATTTCAACCGGCGAAGAAGCGGCTGAAAGTCGTGCTCTCCTTGAAAAAAAGGTCGAAAGCATTGGCTATAAAGTAGTTACTGCAATAGGAAATGTAAAGAAAATGGATAAATGTTTAGTTGCGATGAGTGGCGGTGTCGACAGTGCCGTTGCTGCACTTAAAATTAAAGAAATGGGAATTCCCGCCGTTAGCGCCACGATGAAACTTTTAGGTGGCGGCGGAATTACTCTTGACGAAGAACACGCGTGTTGTTCACGCGAGGATATTGAAGATGCACGAAAAGTTTCCGAAAGTCTTGGTATGGAGCATCATCTCTACGACTTTTCGGAGCATTTCGCTGAAAAAGTTGTGGACGATTTCGTACACGCATATGAAACGGGCGCTACGCCAAATCCATGCATCGAGTGTAACCGCTATTTAAAGTTTGAAAAGCTTTTTGAAGAAGCGAAAAACCTCGGTTGTACGCATATTGCGACGGGACATTATGCGCAAGTTGAATATGATGAAAAGAGTGGAAGATACATTCTTAAACGTGCGAAGGATCTATCCAAGGACCAGAGCTATGTTCTGTATTCCCTTACCCAGGAACAGCTTTCAAAAATCATATTCCCGCTTGGCGATATGACAAAGGATGAGGCACGCAAAATTGCCGACGAAAACGGTTTTGTGAATGCGCATAAAAAAGAAAGTCAGGACATATGTTTCGTTAAGAATGAGGACTATACAGACTTCATAAAAAGATATACGGGAAAAGATTATCCCGACGGCAATTTCGTTGACCGTGAGGGAAATATTCTCGGAACGCACAAGGGTATAATAAAATATACCGTTGGACAGAGGAAGGGACTTGGCCTTGCACTACCTGCACCGATGTATGTGTGCGAGCTTGATACCGATAAAAACGAAGTTATACTGTGCGGTCATGAGGGGCTTTTTACAAGTTCGCTCATTGCGAAGGATATTAACCTTATAAGCGTTAGCGACCTCTACACACCGATGCGGGTTAAGGCGAAGGTACGCTATCGCCATATTGAACAGGATGCTACCGCAACACAGATTGACGAAAATACAATCCGCGTTGATTTTGACGAGCCGCAAAGAGCAATCACAAAAGGTCAGTCCGTCGTGCTCTATGACGGCGATGTTGTAGTCGGCGGAGGAAAGATATTTTAACGCACCAGAATCGGAAATCCGCCTATAAAAATCGGAATTCTGAGTAATCAAATTTTAGTTAAAGGAGAAATTATTATGCAAAAAGAAGCTTTGTTCAAAATCACCTATGGATTGTTTGTACTTTCCACACGCGATGGAGAAAAGGATAACGGATGTATCATCAATACTGCAATGCAGGTAACTGATACACCTCTGCAGATTGCCGTTGCGGTAAACAAAAGCAATTATACACTTGAAATGATAGAAAAAAGCGGTGTTTTCAATGTGAGTATTCTTTCTGAAAACACACCCTTCTCCGTGTTTGAAAATTTCGGGTTCAAAAGTGGCAGAACAGAAGACAAATTCACCGATTTCGCAAACAAGAAAAGAGCGCAAAACGGTGTTTATTACATCACAGAATATACGAATGCATTTATCAGCGCAAAAGTCGTTCAGACCATTGATTGTGGCACGCATATTATGTTTATAGGCGAAGTGACCGAGGCAGAAATTCTTTCCGATAAGCCGTCTGTAACTTACGACTACTATTTCAAGAATATAAAGCCGAAGCCCGAGGCAAAGAAAACAGGATATGTCTGCAAAATATGCGGATATGTGTATGAGGGCGAGCCTCTCCCCGACGACTTCATCTGCCCGCTTTGCAAGCACCCTGCAAGTGATTTTGAAAAACTTTAATAGAAAAAAGGAATTCGCTTTTGAACAGGTACAGTAAAAACGGACAATAGAAAAAAGGAACCACCTATGGTATAATATAAAAAACCATAGGTGGTATTTTTATTACTTTTTACCTGTTGAACCAAAACCGCCACTACCGCGCTCGGTATCGTCAAGTTCGTCGGATACTACGAAATCTGCAACAACATAAGGTGCAATTACAAGCTGAGCGATGCGCTCGCCGTTTTCTATTGTCTGCGGAATTGCACTGTGATTATGGAGCGCAACCATAACTTCGCCACGGTAGTCGCTGTCAACTACACCAACCTTGTTTGCAGGAGCAAGTCCCCGCTTTGATGCAATACCGCTTCTTGCATAGATAAGTCCTGCAAAACCTGTGGGAATTTCCATCGCTACACCGGTATGAACAAGAATTGTTTCGTGGGGATTGATTGTAAGCGGTGCTTCAAGGCATGCGTAAAGGTCTGCACCTGCGGCAAATTCACTGCCGTATGTGGGGATAGTCGCCTTTTCGTCAAGTTTTTTAATTCTTACACTGTATTTATCCATTTCATTTTTTCCTTTCTTGTTAAACCTCGTATATATCTTCGCTGCCCATTGTGCGCTCCCACTTACCTGCAAGGAGCACCACTTCCCTTTTTTCAAGGGTTTTGGGAACATCTATTATTCGCTGATTTGATGAACCACGGAACATAAGAGCAAGGTTTTTAAGCTCTTCCACAAATCGTCCGTCCACCAAAACATCGATGAGTGATAAAAGTTCTGAAGCATCACTCTCGCCCGCTTTTAAAAGCTCTTCATCAAGAACGAATCCCGTGTAGCACCATACATTCTTTTCGGGATACATCTCGCGGAATTTTTTTAAAAGCTCTATAAGACCTGCCCTATTTTCCTTTTCAAAAGGCTCTCCGCCTAAAAGAGAAATCCCTGTTATATGCGACGGTTTACAAGCTTCTAAAACTTCGTCCATTACTTCGTTTGTAAAAGGTTCACCATAGTTAAAATCCCAGGCCTCTTTATTAAAACAGTTTTTACAATGGTGTCTGCAACCACTGACAAAGAGAGAAACTCTTACCCCGGGTCCGTTTGCTATATCAAATTTTTTAATAGTTGCATAGTTCATTTTTATCAACTCTTTAAATTAGGAGATGTAAAAATAACTTTTTACATCTCCTGTTAATTTCACATTTCCCATAAGGGATAGGAAAAAACGTTCAGAACGGACAAACTGAACCCGAAGGGGTTATCCGACGCTGTACAAAGGTACAGCGAGAGGTGAAGTTTGTTCGTAGTTCGTTGGTTTCAATCCGAAATCCGCTATCGCGGATTTCCACCTCTAATTCTTTGGTATATTAACAAATATTCTTATTATTAAACCTACCAACGAACGCTCTGGGCGTTTTTAACATCCCGAGGCTTACAGATGAAGAACTCGTTCTTTTATTTCCTGTGTTCTTCC
>JAZNLD010000054.1:0-9337 GCA_045578925.1 Clostridia bacterium | reverse complement strand
ACTCCGATTTGACGGAGAAAAAACTGAGCAAATTATAAAATTTTGTTAGAAAAATGTTAGAAATGGCTAGAAAAACCGCTAGATAAGGGTGTAAAAACAAGGTTTGAACCTCGCTTAAACCCGCGTGGTTAAGCCATTTGTGGGGGTACAGTTACAGTGTAACCGAGGGGATTTCGAGTGCGCCCCGTTATGACCACTTCGATACCACTCCAAATATTAAATTTTCACTGTTTCAGCCCCGGCAAAATTAGAGAAAATCTATTTTTAAGGCAAATAGCAGGGCAAAACAGACAAACACAATTATAATTTAAGGCCACAGAATCCCCATAAAATCGTGGTTTCAGCCTACGAGAGTTCCAATGGATGTAGAGGCTTTCGATACTTCTCCGTATTTAGTTCTTCTTGTTTTCGCGCAGAGCAGCAAAAAAGTCCTTCAGCATTGTGGTACATTTGTCTTCCATAATACCACCATAAACTTTGGTCGTGCTTCCGAAATAGGATTTGGAGAAAAGGTCTATTCTCCCCCCTGCTGCGCCGTATTCAGCGTCATACGCGCCGAAATAGACGCTTCTCATTCGCGAGTTTATGATTGCACCGCTGCACATTACACACGGTTCAAGAGTTACATATAAATCACAGTCGGAAAGTCTCCAATCCTCTAAAAGCTCAGCCGCTTTTCTGATTGCCACGATTTCAGCATGAAGTGTTGGGTCATGGGAAACATTGCGCAGATTGTGTCCTGTGGCAATAACCTCGCCATCTTTTACGATTACTGCACCGACAGGCATTTCACCATCTTTCGCGGCGATTTCAGCCTCTTCAAGTGCTATTTTCATAAATTTGTTTTCCATTTCCTCACCTCGATTATATTAGCATAAAATGACTTTGAAGTCAAGAATTTATCAGCCGATGCACTATTGCATCGGCTGATTTTTTAGTTTAATTCAGAAATCTCGTTTTCAACCATTTCGCGAGTTACAGTAATTACACTTGTAAATCTGCAATCAAGCGCCTTCTCAAAGTTTTCACGAGCACCTTCCACATCGCCCATATTCTTAAGAACAAGCCCATAATTATAATAGGGCATCGGTGAAGTCTGCTGCACTTTAAGAAGATTATCGTAAACTTCACACGCCTTTTCGTATTCTCCCATAAGAAGATAAAGTTCGCCGAGATTATCGGCAATAGTTTTGTCAGAATCGTTGTAGTCATACGCTTCAAGCATAAAAGAAAGTACATCTTCAAAGCTATTGTCACGCTTTGCTCTTTCAAGATAAAGCACACCAAGAGTTCCGTATGTATTTGTAGCAGGAATCTTCTGGTGAACTTCTTCAAGGATTACGATTGCCTCGTCAAGATTTCCTTCTTTCCATACGAGAGCACCAAGATTATGCTTTGCATTCAGCTTATCCGCAGGAGTTGAACTGCTGGAATTTATTATCTCAGTAAGAAGCCTTTTGCCCTTTTCAAAAAAGTTTTCACGAAGGCAGAATGACGAATATGCAAGTTTGCACGAAGCATTCATCTCGCCGGTTTTATAGGCTTTTTCATAGATTTGTTTTGCCTTTTCCACATTTCCGTTTACGAAGTAATGCTTGTTTGCTGACTGAGTCATAAGCACAGCGCGTTTCACATAGCAGATAGCAGCTACAAATAACGCTACCAATGCCAGCGAAGCAAGAAATCCTAAAGAGGTACTGACTACATACAATACCAGAAATACGGCTACCGCATAAAAGATTTTTTTCATAATTATACTTCTCCCAAATTAGAAATCTGCAGAGCCTGTTGTTCTGGGGAAGCTCATAGCATCACGGATGTTCTGGATACCTGTGATGTACATAAGAGCTCTTTCAAAGCCAAGACCAAAGCCTGCATGCTTTGCTGTGCCGTAACGACGAAGGTCAAGATACCACCAATAATCCTTGGGGGCGAGTCCGAGTTCTTCCATACGCTTTTCAAGAAGGTCAAGACGTTCTTCACGCTGACTTCCGCCGATGATTTCACCAACACCGGGAACAAGGCAGTCCATAGCTGCAACAGTCTTTCCGTCATCGTTCATACGCATATAGAAAGCCTTGATATCCTTGGGATAATCCATAACAAATACGGGACGCTTGAAAATCTTTTCAGTAAGATAGCGTTCGTGTTCTGTCTGAAGGTCAATACCCCACTCAACAGGATATTCAAACTTTTCTCCACTTTCCTGAAGAAGCTTGATTGCTTCGGTATAAGAAACTCTGCCGAAGTCAGAATTAAGAACCATATCAAGTCTTTCAAGAAGTGTGTTATCAATAAATTTATTGAAGAACTGCATTTCTTCGGGAGCGTTGTCAAGAACATACTTGATTATGTACTTGAGCATATCCTCTGCAAGCTGTGCATCATCTTCAAGGTCTGCAAATGCAATTTCAGGCTCAACCATCCAGAATTCTGCACCATGACGTGGAGTATTACTCTTTTCCGCACGGAATGTAGGACCGAATGTATATACGCCACCAAGAGCCATTGCATGAGTTTCAACATTGAGCTGACCGCTTACGGTAAGGTTTGTAGCCTTGCCGAAGAAGTCCTGTGAAAAGTCAATTGAGCCATCCTCGTTTC
Organism: Clostridia bacterium; assembly: GCA_045578925.1. Classification (GTDB taxonomy): domain Bacteria; phylum Bacillota; class Clostridia; order UMGS1883; family UMGS1883; genus UMGS1883. Next base: position 6,733 of record JAZNLD010000054.1, on the reverse strand, counting down.
TGGGAGGATTTTCAATATCAAGAGATGTTACGCGGTACATTTCACCTGCACCTTCACAGTCACTTGATGTGATGATGGGGGTGTGAACATACACAAAACCTCTTTCATTGAAGAAGGAGTGAATTGCGTATGCAAGGATACTTCTCACACGGAAAACTGCAGAGAAAGTATTTGTTCTGGGACGAAGATGCGCAATTGTACGAAGATATTCGTTAGAATGGCGCTTCTTCTGAAGGGGATAATCGGGAGTTGATTCACCCTCAATCTCCGCAACATCAGCATTGAGTTCAAAAGGCTGCTTTGCATCGGGAGTAAGCACGATAGAACCTTCAAAATAAACGGCACTACCTACATTGAGTGATGCAATTTTATCGTAGTTTTCAATCTTGTCCTTTTCAATTACAACCTGAAGGCAATCGAAAAAGCTACCGTCGTTGATTGAAACAAAGCCGACATTATTATTTGCACGGATGGAACGAATCCAACCTGCAACACGCACCTTTTCCCCGTTTTTAAGGTCAGTGCTTCTGAAAAGTTGTTTTATTGTAGTACGTTTCATAAAACTCTACTCACTTTCGGTTTGGGATATTTCAAAAAAAGTGTCACACCCTCATATAAGAGGGCGTGACAACCTATACGAAGCAAAAATTAGTCTTCGCAACATTCGCTGCAATTTTCACAATCACAGTCAAATTCGATTTCGATTTCTTCCTCACAGTTGGGGCAAGTAATCTTATCGCAGTTTTCAAGAGTTTCAAGATCGAGGCAAAGAATATCGCCGCAAGATGGGCATTCTACCTCAAACTCGTCATCTTCAAGATCGTCTTCTTCGTCGTAGAAAATATCTTCAATTTCTGCAAGATCTTCATCAACTTCATCAAGCTGAGCCTGGATGTCATCCTGAATTTCTTCGATTTCGTCAATTTCGTCTGCAATATCTGCAATAGCTTCAACAATTGCCATGAGAAGCTTGCCTTCTTTAGTGGTTTCGTCAATATCAAGACCTTCTGCAAGGCCGCTGATATATGCCATTTTTTCTGTTAAATAGCTCATATTAACCTCCAAAAATTTAAATTTAGACTTTTAGGGGATTGTTAAGGGCGCTCCCTTAACAATATAATCCGTTAAAATCGGGGGCGTGTACCTCGATTTTAACACTTTGCAAGGGCTACCGCGGTGAGCGGTGCGCGAGCGAAAACCCTTTATTCGAAGCGAATGCTTTTACGCAGTAAAACTTTTGCTTCGAAAGGATGACAGTGTCATCCGCGATTATGCTCTGCCAAGGTATTCGCCTGTACGAGTATCAACCTTGATAACTTCGCCATTGTCAATGAAGAGAGGAACCTGAACCTGAGCACCTGTTTCAAGTGTTGCGGGCTTCGTAGCACCTGTAGCTGTGTTACCTGCAAAACCGGGTTCTGTCTCTGTGATTGCAAGCTCCACAAGGTTCGGAGGTTCAATAGCGAAGATATTTCCCTTATAGGAAAGGATCTTAACCTGCATATTTTCCTTAACGAACTTAAGAGCGTCGCCGAGCTGATCTGCACTTACAGGAATCTGCTCATAGCTTTCGGGATCCATGAAATAGAAAAGATCACCGTCATTGTAGAGATATTCCATATCTCTGCGGTCAATGTGTGCCTTGGGCATCTTATCTGTGGGGTTGAAAGTTTTTTCAACAACACCACCTGAAATAACATTCTTAATCTTTGTTCTTACGAACGCTGCACCCTTACCGGGTTTAACATGCTGGAATTCAATTATCTGATAAACGCTTCCATCATATTCAAAGGTTACACCATTTCTAAAATCGCCTGCTGATATCATTTTTATACTATCCTTTCGTAAATAAAATTACCTACACTATATATTACAACATTTTCCTTGAAATATCAAGTGTTTTTTTATTATTATTTCAATAAATATCCGCGAGTAAAAGCGGGCGGTTTCACCGCTTCTTTTTCTCCGCGATACATATCAATTATATTTTTTGTTTCCGCACCATTTTCAGCTGTAAATACGAGGCGGACACCATCAACATTACTTTTCCTGATTTCCTTTATTTTGTCCGCCATAAACATTGGTCGCGAGTTATATACAGTATTGAAATGCGTATCCTTATCGCCTGTAATCATAAACTGCGCTCCTGTTTTATCCTTTATGAAAACAGGTTTTGAGCAATCACACTTACCGGTGATACCACGGATAAGACAGGCACGACTTGTCATAACGGGCTGATAGCCGTGACAGACGATTTCGCAAGGGGTATTTGTTTTAGATACAATTTCCCTTATTTCGGCGAGTGAAAGTTCAACCGAGAGTGTTATTTCATCGCATACGCTTTCAAAGAAATTTGCGCTGACGCTGTTATATATATTCATTCCCCAATCTGCAACAACTTTCCTTCCACCCTTTTTCGCAAGGCGTACCATTCCCAAAGTTGATGCGTATACGCCATATGTCTTGGAGATTTTTGCGAGTTTTTCCTCAACCAGCCTGTCATTGGTGACAACAGGTGGAAGAAGTATAAAGCATCTTTCATCCGGTGTTATATCATCCCACAAAGAAAGCGGAACCAGTATTCTGTCTGCTTTTTTCGCGTTTTCAAATTGTTCTTTTGTGGAAACTTGTACGCAGATGCGTATACCCTTTTTAATTTTTTGTTTTTCACAAGGATACTCAAACGGGTAAGTTTCCCTTATCACAAGTTCAGAGCGTTTTTCAATAAGCTTCTCAGTTGCTTCGCGACGCATTGAATTGAGCGACGATATGGAAACAGTTATATTTTTGTCTGCTACAAATTCAAAATTTTCAAGTCTGAACGGAGTTTGTCCCATTTTCCCTATCTGCGCCTCGGCACGTTCTTCGGAAAGCGCAACATTCTGTGCAGCCTCACCCTCATCTCCATATGATGTTATAGTGCAATTCCCATCGGTTAAGGTGAGCGATGACTTTTCTCCGTATCGTATTGTGAGAGTTGCATCGACGGGAATTTTTTTATTTTCTGCCCCTTCTTTAAAAGTCGCGCGTGCATCCTTTATAACGGCATCATCCGCGCGGGAGGAAAGGTTGTCATTACTGATTGAATAGTTCATTATTTCAGGCGTGTTCTTTTCGTCAAAATACGCCTTAGTAAAGCCATCTCCGCGGACAAATATTTTTTCAAGTCTCTCTTCATCTTCGCGACTCAAAGAAGCAAAACTGTCAAGATATTTTCTGTATACGCCCGTTACGGTTGCAACATATTCGGGGCTTTTCATTCTGCCCTCAATTTTAAAGCTCGTCACCCCTGCATCGTGCATTTTTGAAAGGTCGTCTGCAAGACATAAATCACGCGGACTTAAAAGGTATCCGTTTTTACCGCACGATGTATATTTTTGTCTGCAGGGCTGGGCACACATTCCGCGGTTTCCGCTTCTGCCACTGTTGAATGACGACATGAGGCACTTAGCCGAAAAACTGATACACAAGGGCCCGTGGCAGAACGCTTCTATTTCGGCGTTTGTATTATCTTTTATATGTTTTATTTCTGCCTCGGAAAGTTCACGCGATACGACAACGCGTGAAAAACCGAATTTTTCAAGTGCGGAAACATCGTATTTGTTTGAAGATGTCATCTGCGTACTTGCGTGAATGGGCATATCAGGACAGACTTTTTTTGCAATTACAGCCGCACCCATATCCTGGATAATGAGCGCATCCACACCTGATTTTGCGGCATTTTTCACAGACTTTTCAAAGTTTTCAAGTTCGTCCTCCGCAATCAAAGTGTTAAGGGCAAGGAAAACGCGTACGCCACGCGCATGGCAATATGCGGTAGCTTTTTCAATTTCATCCCATGTGAAATTACCTGCATTTTTTCTTGCACTGAAAGACTGTTCCCCAAGATAAATTGCATCGGCACCATTCTGCACTGCCGCTACAAGAGCCTCCCACTTCCCGGCAGGAGCAAGTAGTTCAATGTAGTTTGCTTTCTTCATAATAATACATCCTAACAGAGCTACCGCATCATGCGGTAGCTCTAATTTTATCTGTTTTTAAGTTCTGTTTCAAGTTTTACAACCTGCATTTTAAGTGACTGATTTTCTGCACGAAGGCGTGCAAGTTCAGCGTTTAATTTATCAAGCGCAAGTTTGCTTCCGCCTGCCTCTTCTGCATATTTGAGAAGCTGGGAGCGAAGTTTTTCGTTATCTTCCTGCGCCTGCATATACTCATCGCAAATATTGACCGCAGTAAGAACTGCTGCCATAGATGTTGAAAGACGCCTGTCGCGCTCTATAAGTTCACGCATATTTTTATCAACATGGTATGCAACATGCTGAACATATTCCTCATCTGCCGCACATGAAATGCGGTATTCTGCACCATTTATTTTAACAACTGTCGTAACTTTGTTTTCTTCCATAGCAATTCTGCCTTTCGTCATAGATATATAGATTATATATTATATTTAATCAAAATTCAACAGTTTTAGCGTTATTTTTTCTGTATTGTAATTTATAGTTCTTGTAAAGGCGCGTTTTTTGTGATAAAATATGTGAAAACATTGCGCAAACCAAACCATAATGTTGCAAAGACAAATGCTACCGAATATGTGTTTTCAAAAAACAGTGCGATTGCCGAAATCAGGAAAAACGGAGCGAGTCTTCGCGGTGATGTATACGCAATCAAGGCAGTGCTTGTGAGTATTATAATCTGGAGAACTGCTTTTATATCCTCCGGAAAGGCAAGCAGTAATACGCTGCATGAAAATACGGCAAGTGGTATTTCCCATAAAAATGAGTCGTTAAATTTAAAAAACGACAGTAACAAAAGTACGGGTGTAAAGCCAAGCCATATATCGCCAAATCCGAAAATGCGGCAAACTGCAAAAGTTATTAAAAAACAGACTAGTTTTCGCATAATTCACCATCCTTGTAAGAATAATATTAGTTATTTACTATTGGAGTTTTAACTATGCATGAAACAGAAAAAGAAATTGAAAAAGTAATACTGTGCGGTGTTCATACGGGCAGAACAAATACGCTTGATGATACGACCGAGGAATCTATGGCCGAGCTTCGCGAGCTTGCAAAAACTGCACAAGCGGAAATTGTAGGCGAGATGATTCAGAACAAGGACCATCCCGAAAACTCCACATATTTCGGTGAGGGCAAAATGGAGGAGCTTCGTATTGCTGCCGAAAGCCTTGGTGCGACGCTTCTGATTTTTGACGATGAGCTGACAGGAAGTCAGATAAGAAACATCGAAAACTATACGCACGTGCGTACGATCGACCGAAGCACGCTTATCCTTGATATTTTCGCGCAGAGAGCGATGTCCAAAGAAGGTAAAATTCAGGTTGAACTGGCGCAGCTTAAATATTCTCTTCCCCGTCTTTCGGGAATGGGTGTGGCACTGTCAAGACTTGGTGGCGGTATCGGAACAAGAGGTCCCGGTGAAACAAAGCTTGAAAGTGATAAAAGACATATTCACAGACGCATAAATTCGCTTGAAGCGGAGCTTCGTGAAATTCAGGCACACCGCGATTTACAGCGAAGCAGACGTGAAAAAGATAATGTCGTTGTGGCGGCGCTTGTAGGTTATACAAATGCAGGAAAAAGTACGATATTAAATTATTTCACTGACTCAGGTGTACTTGCTGAAAATATGCTTTTCGCGACACTTGACCCTACAATGCGCAAGCTTGATTTGCCCGATGGCAGAAACGCTGTAATTGTCGATACGGTTGGGTTTATAAGAAAGCTTCCGCATCATCTTATAGAAGCATTCAAATCAACGCTTGATGAAGCCGTTCTGGCAGATGTTTTAATTCACGTTATTGACTCGTCAAATCCCGAAATGTACACGCAGATGAAAGTTGTTGACGAGCTTGTACAGACACTTGGTTGCCGTGCACAGAGGATTATCGCAGTATTTAACAAATGCGATGTTGCTCCTCCCCTTTCTCCGCGTCCTGAAGGTAATTACACCGATTTTGTTTCGGTAAGTGCCAAGAGTGGCGAAGGTATGGATGAGCTGGTTGAACTGCTCCACGATGCACTTCCCGGAAAGAAAAAGGAAATCGAAGTGCTGATACCCTACAGCGACAGTAAAACTGCCGCAACACTTCACGACGGTGAAGTAATACTTGAAGAAAGCTATGAAGCCGAGGGTACAAAAATACGCATACTTGCTGATGAAGCCTTGTATGCGAGGTTAAGGAACTATATCATATGATGGAAGATTACAAAACTGTTCTGCAGGATGCAGAAGCAGAAATGATTGAGCGAAAAAGCCGTTTCATCGGTTATTGCCGTCCTGTAAAAACGCAGGATGAAGCAATCAATTTCATAAATAAAATACGCGCTATGCACCGTCAGGCGACACATAATGTTTACGCATACGTACTGCGCGAGGATAATATTATGCGATACAGCGACGACGGAGAACCTGCAGGTACTGCAGGTGTGCCTGTTCTTGAGGTCATAAAAAAAGAGGGACTTACCGACGTTGCGGTAGTTGTAACAAGATATTTCGGCGGAATTCTGCTCGGCGCAGGCGGTCTTGTGAGGGCTTACGGAAAAAGTGCGAAATTAGGCATTGATGCCGCGGTAAGAATTGAAAAATTATATTGTGAGCTTTTCCTTGTAAGATGCGATTATTCCACCTACGGAAAGATTGAATATCTGATAAATACCGAAGGATACATACTGAAAGATTGTGCGTTTGAAAACGATGTATGTCTTACGGT
>JAZNLD010000053.1:0-8079 GCA_045578925.1 Clostridia bacterium | reverse complement strand
TCTACAAATTTCTATAAGAAATAATACTTGAATAAAAGGGTGTAACGATGCCGTTACACCCTTTAAAAATTTAATGAATCAGGCATTATTTAATTGACTGATAAATTCTGTTATGATACAATGTTGCTGTATATAATGGTTGTTTCATAAAATGACAGATAAGCTTTAAAAGGAAGGGTAAAATTATGAAAAATTTTATGGACGAAAATTTCTTGCTTGAAACCAAAACAGCACAGAAGCTTTATCACGACTACGCAAAAAACAAGATGATATATGACTACCATTGTCATCTTTCTCCCCAGGAAATATATGAAGACAAGAACTACTCAAACATCGCTGAAATCTGGCTTGCAGGCGACCACTATAAGTGGAGATTTATGCGTAGTATGGGAACTGAAGAAAGATGCTGTACAGGTGACGCAACAGATTTCGAGAAATTTATGGCATACGCAAAGGCTGTTCAGTACGCTATCGGAAACCCCTTATATCATTGGACCCACCTTGAACTTCAGAGATATTTCGGAATTGATGAATATCTTACTGAAAAAAATGCAGAAAAAATCTGGACTGAAGCGAATGCACAGATAGCAGCAGGCGGATTTTCAGCGCGTAAGCTCATTGAAAAATCAAATGTTGCTCTTATAGCAACAACAGATGACCCCTGCGATACACTTGAGTATCACAAGATGCTTCGCGAAGACAAGTCATTTAAGACTCGTGTAGTTCCTACATACAGACCTGATAATGTACATGGTATCGAAAAGGATACTTTTGCACAGTATATCGCTAAACTTGAAGAATCAACAGGTGTTGAGGCTAAGGATATTGAATCACTTAAAAAGGCGCTTGTTGTAACTCTTGATAAATTTGAATCAGTTGGTTGTAAGATTTCCGACCATTCATCAGCTGCTATGCCTTTTAAATTGGCTGATGAAACCGAAATCAACGCTATTTATAAAAAAGCTCTTGAAGGCAAGAATGTTGAAGACGAAGAAGCTGAAATCTACAAAACCGCAATTATGGTTTTCCTCGGAAAAGAATATGCAAAGCGCAATTGGGCAATGCAGCTTCACCTCAGTCCCCTTAGAAATAACAATACCAGAATGTTTGAAAAAATCGGCCCCGATGCAGGCTTCGACTCAATTGACGATCCGATTCAGGCAAAAACACTCTCAGCATTCCTTAATGAGCTTGATAAAGAGAATCTTCTTCCTAAGACAATTCTTTACACACTTAATCCCAAGGATAACTTTGTTCTCGGTACTATGCTTGGTAACTTCCAGACAGGTGGAGTAAAGGGTAAGATTCAGTTCGGCTCAGCTTGGTGGTTCAATGATCACAGAGACGGTATGGAAGAACAGATGAAAACTCTTGCAAATCTCGGTGCACTTTCCGCATTTGTAGGAATGCTTACTGACTCAAGAAGCTTCCTTTCATATCCCAGACACGAGTATTTCAGAAGAATACTTTGTAACATTATCGGTACTTGGGTAGAAAACGGAGAATTCCCCGAAGATTATGAACTTCTCGAAAAAATTGTTGAAGGTATCAGCTGTGACAATGCAGTAAGCTATTTCGGTATTGAACTTTAATTTTACTCATAAGGAGAATGGCTTTGGATATTAAAACCAGTGCACTTTTGGAAGTTGTAAAGGCATATCTTAATCGCGGAAATAAAATTCAATATGATCAGCGTTGTATGGATAGAAAACTTATCACAACTCCAAGACGTGACAAGTATGTTTCGCCGGAAACAGCGACAAATCAGAGGACTGTTTTCCTTGACTGTTCGTCTTTTGTGAATATTGTGTTCTGGGAGACATTCGGAATTGAACTTCCGTTTGAACTTACCTGGCATATGGTTGATTATATTGAGCCACGGGTGTTTCTTTATACGCGAACTTATGAAGAAACCGATGATGAAATAGAAGAAATTAAGAATAAAATAAAAGACACACTAAAAGTTGGAGATGTCATAACTTTTGACCGCATAAGCGGTAGTGGTCATACAGTAATTTATATGGGCGATGATAAAGTTGCTCATTGTACTACTAACGGCAGACCTAATAGTTATGATTATGAAGAGAAGAAAAGCCGAGAATATGATGATGGCGGGCTTTTTGTTCTAAGTTTGGAATATCTGATTAATAATAGTATTTTCGAAAGTAAGACAATAAAAAGAATTGCTATTGAAAGACCACTTGAAATAATGGGTGAGCCTACAGCAAAAACAATGGCAAGGCTGTATGAAGCAAAAGATCTTATCTGCGGTGTTGAGGTTTCGCACGCAGGCGGACATCACGCTGTAAAGGGTGAAACCATTACGTATAGTGTGAAGGTTTTTAATAATAGCAAGGAAGATAGGATTATAACGGTATCTTTTATTGCTCCTGAATGTACATCTCTTAAATCGGACAACGAAAAAATTGTAAACATTTCTTTCGGTCAGGAAATGACACTTGACTTTGAAGTGACTCTTGAAACTGACGAAGAAATTTTCATAAACGAACCGAAAATTACGGTAAACGGTCTTTTGGTAACTGCTCCCAAAGTTCTTATCGGAAAGGCGATTCATAGCGACATCCTTTCAAAAGTAAGTGAAAATGCAGTAGCGGGAATAAAAAACGGTAAAACCGCAGTTCAGGCAGCTTCTGACGCTTACAAAGAAGCAGGGATAACTTTTTCGCCCGTTGAAAAGGAGCATTTTTATAAAGCTTTTTATATCCACGATACATTGAGTGGAGATGTTCTTTCAAGGCGTGCACAGATTCCGACTGAAACAATGGGCGTATACTCGTTTTTTGGCGGGGTTGCGGTAATCACACCCGAAAAAATATCTTATCCGTATGTCAGAAAAAGCAAGGTTTCAAGACGCGACCTTATGGAAGGTGACCTGATACTTCTGTGCGATGATAATTTCGGACAGAAGATCTACAGTTCTTACTATAATGGCGAGGAACTTTGCGGAATATTTGAATACGGCGGCAAAATCAAAAGTATTAAAGGGGAAGACCTTGACAGATTTATTGACAGCCTTTTAGGTCAATATTCGTTCATCATTTTAAGACCATCATATCTTAGTTAAGGAGAAAATATATGAGAAAACAATTACAGGATAAAATGTTTGAATTAAGCTATATTTTTGAGCTTTTTGTAGCAGTGATTGTAGGACTTGCGATTTTGGTTTTTGCAGTAAAGATGATATATGACACATTTAATTTTTCCTTACTTGCAAAAGACCCCAATTATCTTTTAATCATTCTTGATGCTGCAATTACTCTTGCAATCGGTGCCGAGCTTATAAAAATGCTTTGCAAACATACACCTGAAACGGTTATTGAAGTGTTGGCATTCGCGCTTGCACGACATCTTATAGTAGAACACAAAAATCCTCTTGAAAACCTTACAACAGTTGTTGCAATTGCAGTTCTTTTTGCAATAAGAAAATTCTTCCTGCAAAAACACGATATGCTTGAAACACCTGACGGACTTATAGAGGTAGCAGAAAACGAAAAGGCAGATGTGTTATGAAAATAGTTTTGCAACGAGTAAAAGAAGCTTCCGTGACTATAGACGGAAATATAGTTGGAAAGATAGGGAAGGGCTACCTTCTTCTTCTTGGAGTTTCCAATGGCGATACAAGAGAAATCGCTGATAAAATGATAGAAAAGATTTCTCGCTTACGCATCTTTCAGGATAACGAAGGGAAAACAAATCTCAATATTGAGGCTGTTGGCGGCGAGGTAATGGTTGTTTCTCAATTCACTCTATACGCTGATTGCAAAAAGGGGAACAGACCGTCATTTGTAAATGCAGGGTCTCCCGAACTTGCCAATGAACTTTATGAATATATTAAAGAAAAATGCAAAGAAATTTTCGGAAAAGTAGAGTGCGGTCAGTTCGGTGCAGATATGGAAGTGTCTCTTGTAAACGATGGTCCATTTACACTGAATTTGGACAGTAATGAACTTTTTTAAAAACAGGCGATGTGACCGATTTGATCGCATCGCCTGTTTTTTTGAAAGAACCGCTATCTTTTGTAGAAAAATATTGAAAAACAGAAAAAAATATGATATAATTTTTGATGGATTTATATAACTTCCGAAAGTCTATATTTTTTTAAGAAGGTAATAATTATGGCAATGAAGTACGGAAAGAAAAAACATAAACAAAATAACATAATTCATACGATCATAACAGCGATGTTGTTGTGTGCGGTTTTCCTTTCTATGTCAAGATATTTTTATAAAACAGCGCAGGAGGATGCGTATGAAAGCCTGCATGTTCAGACAAAGCAGATTAAGGATGATATCAGCCTGCAGTTGTTATCTGATCGTGAAAACCTTTTGACAATGGCAAACTTCGCCGCAAAGCTTTACACTGATGGTGAAAGTTACAACCTTATGTTTGATTCTTTTAAACCAATCGGTCTGATTGAAAATATAGGGATTTTGAATCCCGATAACACATTCGTAACAAAGGCAGGCTCTATCAATCTTGATGGACTTATTTCATTTGATGAAGAAAAGAAATCAGGAGCTTACATAAGCAGCAGAGTAAAAGATCTTACCAAGGATAATCACGAAATAATAAGGACTGCAGTACCAATTAACGCAGACGGAAAAACCGTAGGTATTCTTTATGGTGTTATAAAACTTGAAAAAATAGGTGAACGCTACAACAGAATGGCAAAGGAGCTTGACGCCCAGCTCTTTGTATATGGACAAGATGATGGAGAGCTTGTGATTGATACGGTGCATAGTGAACTTGGGAATATCTCTTTTCTTAAGAATAGAGAATACAACAAGAATTATTCTTATGAACAGTTAGTATCTACCGACAAAGGATTTTTATCCTTTATGTCTGCTTACAGAAACGAAAACCTTCATCTTCACTATTCAACAATTGAAGATATAGGCTGGGTGATTGCGCTTGGAAGATATGATTCGCAGGTGTTTGCCGAAACCCACTCGCTGATTCATGTTCTGCTTTTCGTATTTTTCATTATGATGGCAATTATCATATTGTATGTGATTAAACTGATGGCAAACGAAAAAAGAATAAATGCAGTAACAGCCTGCGCGTCTGATGTAAGAAAGACTCTGCTTGAAACATCCGGACATCAGGACCATATTGCAGAAGCGTTAAAGCAGGTATGCTTGTTCCTGGGGGCGAGGTCAGCGGTTTTCTTCGATACGGACGGTGAGGATTATAGCTATGCGCTTCCTCAATACAAGGATTTGTTGCTTTTAGGAAGTGAAAGGAAATATTTTGTTTCTGAACTTTTCAGATACGCGGCTAAATACCATACAGTAAACAATACTGCGGTAAGTGTTATGTGTATAAAACCGAATGAACATCTTATAAAAACGAATCCTTCTTTTTATGATTTTCTGAAGGAACACAAAATCAGCGATGTTTCTTTTTCAGCAACAATAAATAATGCAAATCATATTACAATTCTTGCAGCAATCAATCCGAAAAACAGTAAAACTGCACTAATCCTTGCAGAAAAAATTGCTGCTTGCTTCTCAATGGCTCTCTACAACAAAAATCATCTTACAAGAACTACTCTTGCTGCTACAACAGATTCGCTTACCGGAGCGCTTAACCGCGTTGCTTATAAAAGCGATTTGGCGGTTTATGATGTGGACAAGGCGCTGGACTTCTCTTGCATTTATATAGATGTTAATGAGCTTCATCTGCGCAATAACAAATACGGACATGCAGCCGGTGATGAGATGCTCTTGTATATCGCCAACACTTTGAAGGAAGTCTTCTATGGTCATAAGGTTTACAGAATGGGTGGCGACGAATTTTTGGTGTTCTGTCAGAATACAGAGCAGAGTGTTGTTAAAAAGGGAATTGGAATTTTCCTTGAACAGCTTAAGCTTCGCGACTATCATGTAGCAATTGGCTATTCATACAGATCCCAGAATACCAATACCGAAGAAATGGTAAGGGAAGCTGAAATAAGGATGTATGAGGCAAAGGCAGAGTATTATCAGAACAAAAAGCAAAATAGCATAGAAGAAACAAAAAAGAATGAATATGTTCAGCTTAAAACAGGAATTCGCGAAATTGATACGATGTTATCCGTTTTGAAAGAAAATTATAACGGAATATATCGTGTTTCGCTTGATACAGATAAGGCAAGTCGTATTCTTATGCCAGCATATCTGAAATACAACGAAAACGAAGATCATTTTTCAAAATTGTTTTCAAAATATGTTGCTGAATCAGTAGACCCTGATTATCACAGAGCTGTGATGAGCTTTTTGAATTATGATGCTATTAAACATCAGCTTATGGAGGGAACTGTTCCAAAAATCAATTATAAAAAGAATGACGGAGAAGCTGTTGTGTTGAGCGTTTACTCGCTCGGGGATTTGGTTTCAGAGACTCTTTGGGTTTTTGCAAAAGAGTAAAAATATTGACAAACGCGTATCATTGTAATACACTACTTGTTAGTGAAATATTTAGCAAAACCGGCGAAAGTCGGTGACGCAAAGCGAAGAGGCTAAGGTTTATACTATGCCAGTCCAGCTGCAATGATACAAGGTCTTTGTAAAGACTTTCTATTGTTGCAGTTTTTTGTTTTTTACACAAAAAAGTATACCCCACATATTAAGTAATCAAAAAAGATTAAGATGGTGAGGAAAATGAAAATGGATAATAAGTTTATCAAAAAATTTACTTCGGCTTTATCAAAAATGAAAGCGGCCTCTGACGAAAAACTTCTTGTCAGGAAAATTAAGGATGGTTTTGAAAAAGGAGAATTCAAAATGTATCTTCAATTTATCGTGGATAATAAGACAAAGAAGATTGTCTCCGCAGAAGCATTGTCAAGATGGGAAAATTCAGCAGGAGAACTTATACCGCCCTTGAAATATATCGGTATAATGGAGAAATATTCTCTCATCACGCGACTTGACTATTATATGTTTGAGCGTGCTTGTGAAAAGCTTTCCAAATGGAAAGGTACAGATTTTGAAGATATTTCCATTTCTTGTAATTTTACAAGAATAACTATATCCGAAAAAGATTTTGTTGAAAAAATCAAAAATATAGTAGATAAGTATGCTTTCGACAGAAGTAAACTGCTCATTGAAATAACAGAAGACTCAATTGAGAAAAACCTGAAACTTGCGATGAGCAATATTGTAAAAGTGAAAGAGATGGGCTTCCAGATAGCCCTTGACGACATTGGTAGCGGATATACTTCTTTTATAAGTTTGTGCGAATATCCCATTGATGTCGTGAAAATCGACAGAGATATTCTTCTTCTCGCTAACGAATGTAAAGGTAAAAAGCTATTGCTCGGTATTATATCTCTGGCACACAATCTTAATCTTAGGGCTATATGTGAGGGCGTTGAAACTACTGCGCAGAACAACCTGATTACAGAAAGTGAATGTGACTACATTCAGGGTTGGTATTATTTTAAGCCTCTTCCCGAAGCTAAGGCGGAAGATTTCGCAAAAGAGTATATGGTGAAACTCTGAAGGGTGAACAAATGTGAAGAAACTCATAATACAACTTATTAAATTTGGAATTGTTGGTGTAATTGCAACGCTGATTGACCTTGGCGTTTTAATACTTCTGACAGAAATCGTACACGCCGATGTTATGATTGCATCGGCAGTTGCCTTTTCTGTATCAGTTATTGCAAACTATATTTTAAGTATGCTCTTTGTCTTTAAAGGTAAAGAGGGGAGTAAAATAAAGGAGTTTATTATATTTATTTTACTAAGTGCAGGCGGACTTCTTTTAAATCAGTTTGTGATGTGGCTGGGAACACAGGTTCTTATGATTTACTACCTTTGGGTTAAGGTTTTTGCAATGTTTTTTGTTCCGATATACAATTTTGTAACCAGAAAAATATTTTTAGAGAGCAAGGAAGATAAAAAGTGAAAAATAAATTTTCTAAAGATTTGTACAGGTTTTACGGTAGAGAGAAAGAGAACTTTATTCAAAGAATTTTAAGACCGACCGAGCTTAAGTATATTGCTCTTTTCAGAAAGGCTGAAAGTTGCAACTTCAAACCACTGAAAATGTACTATACTTTCAGGCTGAAGC
>JAZNLD010000052.1:0-5530 GCA_045578925.1 Clostridia bacterium | reverse complement strand
AAAATTCTTTGAGCCCTTACGCTATTTAATTTTCAAGGTTCAATGCTTGCCTCTCTCGAAGCGAGCTTGTTTATTATACATCGCCGTTTCGTGTTTGTCAACACTTTTTCTAAACTTTTTTTAGTTTTTTTGACAAATGTCCTTTTTACCTAATACCCACTATATCCCACCCCTTTGTTTTGTGCAAATCGCACAAAACAAAGGGGTTATTTCTCCTTAAAACCCATAAAGAACAAGTAGCCGAGTGCAGCAAGAAGAATATAATCATCGCATCCTTCAAAAATTAAAACTAAAATTATTCCTGCCAGAATGTAATCATCTTTTTCAAATTTCGCAAGAATATTTTTTATATCAAACGCATCTGCTTTTCGAAAAGGCGCAGTCGAAACAAGCTGCACCACATCCGTTTTACCTGCGCTCCTTGTCGGCAATTGTGTGACCTTCATCCCGAATCCTCCTTAAAACAGATTCAGATCCTTGCCGAGCTTACCCATCGAAGCAAGGCGAAGGATTGCGACCGCGCTGTCCATATACGGTGCACGACGTTCGCTGAGGAATGGTTTTATCGCGAGGAGAAGCCGAGTCCTATCGTCGCCACCCGTTTTAGTAAGTGCCGAGAGCATATTGTCGGGAAGTTTTACCTCCTCGTCCTTTTTTTCGTTTTCGGTAAGCGAGGAGAGTATGCCCTGAACCTTGTTCATAATTTCGGGGTCGGCGAGTGCTTTTGAAATTTCCTGTTCAAAGTCCATATCCTCACCCCTTCAATAAATCCGAAAGCGTTTTTGCGATGTCGGGATTATTGCCGATTTCCTTTGCAAGTTTTTCCTGCGTGGATTTGTCTATCCCCGCCTCTCCGTTTTTGATTTTATTCACAAGTTCGCGTCCCTCATCGGTTTTTACAAATTCCTTTGCCTTTTTGATAGCTGCAGACAGCTCTTTTTTGTCCATGCTCCTGATTTTTTCAAAAATATCCATATAATCACGCCTTTCTATTTCCAATATATGATTCCTTGACATGATGTGTTCTTTCCTATAAAATAGAAGTCAAGGGGCGCAGAACCCATCAAGGTTTTAAAAGGAAATTTTTGCACAATACTTCAAGGAGTTGATACAATGCGTGCCATCGTACTTTCGGACAGCCACGGCGACGCATCCTCGCTTGAAAGAGCAATTGCGTCTGTCGGGGAAAAGAATATTGATATGATAATACACCTTGGCGATATTGCGCGCGATGTAGATTATCTTGAGATGCTTTATTACCCGATTCGAGTGGCATCGGTTGTCGGCAATAACGATTTCATGCGTCAGGGCGACCACGAGCGGGTGATCGATTTTGACGGGCATAAGATTTTTATATGTCACGGGCACACGCTGGGGGTAAGTTACGGAACAGAAAGGCTTGAAGCCATCGCCCGTCAGAAAGGATGCGAGGCGGCGCTTTTCGGTCATACGCACAGTAATGTGCTGAAAAAATGCGAGGACGGACTTATTATACTGAATCCCGGAAGCGTTTCAAGACCACGCGGAACGAAGGCATCGTTTGCGATACTTGAAACAGAAAACGGAAAGTTAAAGGCCGCTGTTGTGGATTGGGTATTGTAATCAGACCGTAAAACCGAACAAGAAAGGACATAACTATGGAACAGAAAAAAGAAATATACCGTGGGAAAGCAATCGCGGTAAAGGATGACAAACAAACTATAAAAGCACTTTTTAAGGCAATCATATTCTGCGTCGTGGTTTTTGCTGTGGTGAAATACCTGCCGTTTTCGTGGGTTTTTGAAATCGGCGCAATCGTTGCGAGTGCAATTTACATCAACAAGGTTTTAAAGCAAGGAACATTTATCGCAACATATATATTATATGAAGATTCTCTTGCGGTAGTAACCCGTTACGGATTCATCGAGGTGGAAACGGCGCGGTATATTCTGAGCGAAAGCACATTCACGGAAAATTCTGTCACAACAGGCGGAAAGACATATCCCCTCTACCCCGATGAAGAGCTGAAAAAGTTACTTCTTAAATAAGTTTCGCCCTCATACATTTTAGTATGGGGGCGATTTTTTGGATTTTCTTTTTATTTTCCTTGGGATTGTGCTTTGTGTACTTTTCTTCCTTAATATAAAAAGCGCCGCAAACATTCTTTGCAGAATTGTCAGCGGCTTTTTATTCCTTATTATATATAACACCATCGCACCGATGATTTCGCTTGCACCAATTGGCGCAAACATCGTCACGGGGTTTGTGTGCGGAACGCTTGAGATTTCGGGGTTTTTATTGTTATTTTTCCTTAATATCCTGATTTAAGAACAGTTTTTATGTGGCGGAGAGTTTCCTCTTCGCCTTTTTCTTTTAACATAAGAAGCCAGCTTTCAAGAAGCTCGCTCGTTTCCTCGTGAATGAAGCGACGGCTTTTGGCATTCATAAAATATTCGTAAGGATGCGACTTTTTATAATTCCTGCCCTGATAAATTTTGCTTGCTGCAACGCGGTCGCAGAACATTTCGGCAACATAGCGGACAGGCATTTTCACGGGCATAACCTTTTTCTCAACGGGGTTGTAGTCCGTCCAGTATTCAAAATGGTGCTTGTTTCTCCCCTTGTGATGAAGCCACGCGGAGCTGTATCCATACACGCTTCGCTCAAGCTCATTAGGGCTGCGGGTGCCGACATAGTATCTTACCCCCTGAATAAATTCTGTCGGGGAATATTTTGAAAGGTCGTGGCGTACGCCCTGCCAGAATATCCCTGCACGGAAACAATGGCGCATAACGGCACGGCGATGGCGCGAAACCGTAGTGAAATGCCCGATTGCGTTTTTGAAATAGTTTACTTTCACGAAAAAACCTTCTTTCATGATTATTATATCATATTTCACTTTTCGTGTAAATAGCACAAAGGCCATACGGAATTCGTATGGCTTTTGTGTTGTTATAATCAGCCTTTGTAGGGAATATAGAAAATTCCAAGGTCAGAGAGTGAAAGTCCGAATGTTTCTTTCGTAAACAGCTCAATGCATTCAAGATTACAACTGATTGAATTATCAACGGCGCTCAACATAGAAGAATGGAAAGTATTTGTCAATATTCTATACGTGGAGTATGCATCGGGAAACTCTCCGCACATATCGTCATAGTCCCCATCTTCGTATTGGAAAAGGTAGTAGAACGAGGGCTTCTCCCCCTTCGTGAAAGTTAACATAAGATTTGATTTAGGAGCCTCTCCTACGTTAATCACTGATATAGTAATATCTTTATCATCTACATAGTAAGTCGCCAGGCAACGAAGGTCACTGTCATAATGTTCGTCAAAAACAGTGTACTCATTATCCTCATCTAATTCGCCATTTAAAACGATAAAGCTCTTCAGATAATCATAATACGAAGTTCCTGATTCAGGTCTTGCAAGGCCTGTATTTTTATTAACGCCACTTAAAGAAAGGGAAATTTCTCTCTTGCTGTTATCGTAATTAACCGAGCCGAACTGCGAAAGAGCATTGAAGTTTATAATAGTCTGCCCGTCAATGTTGTATGCGTGAGTATATGTATCACCCGCATAAGTAACAATGTCGGTATAAATCAGATTTTTTCTTGTATTCACATTACCGATACTATAGAATTTAGGGTTGTTTTTTTCGGGATTGATGACCATGGACCCGCTTCTCTTAAAAGAAAGAGTTCTTGTTGAATTGCTGTAATGAACGTCAAATCCATAGTAACGCAAATCCTCTACGCATATGTATGTGTAGCCGTCTACATTGTAGGATTCAATTCTGTAGCCGTTGATTGTTGCGATAATGTCAGTAGGCTGAGATTTACCTATTACATCGCCGACTTTTTTCGCGCTTACCGAAAGCGGAACAAGTGTCACAATCAATGCAACTGATAAGATTAGTGATACCATTTTTGCCATAACTTTTTTCATAAATTTTCCTCCTTGAAATGTAGTCTGATTACATTTTATCACCACTGACCTGAAACATCAATACTTTTCATTAAAATTCCAAAACTCGCACCGATTTGACTACTTATTATGATTGTGATATAATTTTTCTGTTCGACAATTTTTTCGAAAATACAACAACTCGTCTTATTTTCGAGGTGCAACAAATGATTTTTTCAAGCATTCTTTTTTTAATGTACTTTTTACCGCTTGTTCTGGGAGTTTACTATATTGTTCCCGACAAGTTCAAAAACTCAATATTACTTATTTTCAGTCTGATATTCTACGCGTGGGGCGAGCCTGTCTACATCTGTTTAATGGCGTTTTCCATCGTGTTCAACTATATCTGCGGACTGTATGTGGAAGGCAGGAAAAACATCCTTGTCCTATCGGTTGTCGGAAACCTTGCAGGACTGCTTTTCTTCAAGTACACCAACTTTTTCATCAGCACGACAAACAGCCTGTTCCGAGCGGATATCCCGCTTTTAAACCTTGCTCTTCCGGTGGGAATTTCATTCTACACGTTTCAGGCGATGTCGTACGTGGTTGATGTATACAGAGGCAATGCCCAGAAGCAGAAAAACATCATATCATTCGGTACATATATCGCACTTTTCCCGCAGCTGATTGCAGGCCCGATAGTGCGCTACAGCACCATTGACGAACAGCTTTCGCACAGAAAAGTTACCTCCGAAAAACTTTCACGCGGTATAGTTACTTTTATAGTCGGTCTTGGCAAAAAGGTACTTATCGCCAATAACATCGGTATGCTGTGGGATACTGTGTCTGCTTCGGAAAGTCTTTCGGTAGTTTCCGCCTGGCTTGGTATTTTTGCGTTTGCACTCCAGATATATTTTGATTTTTCGGGATATTCCGATATGGCAATAGGCCTTGGCAGAATGTTCGGGTTTGAATTTGAAAAGAACTTTAACTACCCCTACATTTCCACCTCGATAACAGATTTCTGGAGACGTTGGCACATCAGCCTTGGCACCTGGTTTAAGGAATATGTCTACATCCCGCTTGGCGGGAACAGAGTTTCGCCGACAAGGAAAAAGGTCAATCTCCTGATTGTATGGCTTCTTACAGGCTTCTGGCACGGGGCGAGCTTCAACTTCATTTTGTGGGGACTTTACTACGCAATACTCCTGATGCTTGAAAAGGATGTATACGGCAAGTATCTTGTAAACCTCCCCCGCTTTGTAAAAACCTGCTATGCAATGTTCTTTGTCCTTATCGGTTGGGTGTTTTTCGCATCGCCGACCGTTTCCGATTCATTCCGCTACCTCGGGGCGATGTTCGGAATCACCCGCGGCGGATTTATAAGCGACGAAACGCTGTACGCATTCGCTTCATACAAGATTGTTTTTGCCGTCGGAATTTCAGCAATGCTTCCTTTAGGGAAAAAATATCTTGCGCCATTATGGAAAAAGAATCCGCTCTGGCTTTTAGTTCCGTGTATTGCTGTTTTTATTTTGTGCGTGGCGTATCTTGCCGATGCATCGTATAATCCGTTCTTATACTTCAGATTTTAGTACGGGAGACAAATATGGAAAAGAATTTTAAAGATTTTAACATTGTTATAATA
>JAZNLD010000051.1:0-3651 GCA_045578925.1 Clostridia bacterium | reverse complement strand
GCTTCTGTCCAAGGCATTCTCTACCGTACCCTCGTACGCCGACGAGCTTGCCTTGAACAGATTTACCTTTCTTTTTCCTCGTCTGCCAGCGCGTCGATAGGTTTATCGACACGCTGAGGTATCCCAATGGGATACCTGCTTCACTTATACTCTGAGTGTTACGCCAACAGAGTTGAGGTTTTCCATAATTTTGTCGATATGCTTCTGAATTTCTTCCATTGAGAGAGTTCTCTCGTCTGAGGAGAAGGCAAAGCGGAGTGTAATTGACATTTCTCCGTTCATTTCATAAGTATCAACAAGAGTAACGCCGTCAAGTTCAGCAATATTTTCATTTTTCCATGCAGTTTCTATTTCGCTGTACTTTTTACCGTTTGTCACAAGCGAAAGATCGTAATCAACACCGGGGAATCTTGAAGGCTCGTTAAACTTAAGCGGTGTAGGTGCTGCATTTTCAAGGTCTGCCATATCAATCTCAATACATACAACGGCTGCATTCTTATCTATTTTCTTAAGATTTGATGGATGAAGTGTGCAAAGAACACCGATTTTCTGACCGTTGATTGAAATTTCAGATGTGTTCTTTGGATGCTGCCAGTTATATGCAGGAGCAATTCTTGTAAACTGAGGTTCTGCATGACGCAGCTGTGAAGCGATGTATCGGATAATTTCAACCGCCTTGAAATAAAGTTCCTTCTCGCTCATAGTTTTGTCAAAAAGAGTTATGCCGAGACGCTCTTTTTCGTTTGCAAGCTTGTCTTCTGTAAGACCATCAACAACTCTTCCGATTTCAAAAATACCATACGCAGGTGCGTACTGCTTGTTTTCGTAAGCAAAAGTGAGGAGGGTAGGAAGCATACTCTTTCTGATAGTACCGTTTTCGGGTGTCGCGATATTGAGGATAGTAACATTTTCGGGAACTTCAATACCGAGCTTCTTGTACTTGTTTCCGTCACACCAGATGTATGAATGAACTTCGTTCATCATATAGCGCTGAACGAGAATGTCTTTAATCCATTCGCTGTCGCTGTGCATAACAGTTGCTCTTACGGGTGTAAGCGCACTCTTTGTTGTTGTGATTTCAAAGTTATCATATCCGTAAATACGGGTGATTTCTTCGATAACGTCTGCCTTGATTGTAACGTCCTTTGTCGCACGCCATGTGGGAACTGTCACGCTTATTTCTTCTCCTTCAAGTTTTGCGTTGAAGCCGAGAAGATTAAGTGTTGAAAGAATCTGCTCACTTGGAATATCAATACCTGTATAGCGGTCAACATACGCTTTTGTGAATGTGAGGTCAATCTGGTCATACTTCTTTACATATTCGTCAGTAAGCTGTGATGAAACCTTTGCACCAGGGTCAATCGCAAGAAGAAGATTAAGGAATCTCTTTATTGCAGTAATTGTCATTTCAGGGTCAAGGATTTTTTCGTAACGCATACTTGCGTCGGTACGAAGACCGAGTCTTGTCGAAGACTTACGGACAGATACGCCGTCAAAGTTTGCGCTTTCAAGCACAACTGATGTAGTACCGTCAATAATTTCGGAATCAAGACCACCCATAATGCCTGCAATCGCAACGGGGGTATCGTTGTTGTAGATAAGAAGTGTATCTGTATCAATGTCACGCTCTGTATTATCAAGAGTTGTAAACTTCATTGCGCTTTCAGGTGTTCCAACCTTGATTGCGTCAATTTTTCTTGCATCAAATGCGTGAGTAGGCTGACCAAGTTCAAGCATAATATAGTTTGTAAGGTCGGCAAGGAGATTGATGCCACGCATACCGCAGTAGTAAAGACGAATGCGCATATTCATAGGACTTACACTTTCCCTGATGTCTGAAACTTCAAGGCATGAATATCTGTAAACAAGGTCTTCACGTGTAACTGTTACGGGGATTTTCCTGCCTCCGCTGTAAACGGGTTCGGTAAGAGCAAGTGGCTTAAGCTGCTGATTTGTAAGAGCTGCAAACTCACGAGCGATACCATAATGGCCCCAAAGGTCAGGACGGTTTGTGAGAGATTTGTTATCAACCTCAAACACAACGTCATCAATAGCGAAAATTTCTTTAAGGTCTGTACCATTCTTAAGAGAAGAATCAAGTTCCATAATACCGCTGTTTTCATCGCTGATACCAAGCTCAGCTTCGCTACAGCACATACCTTCAGACATAAAGCCTGCAACTTCTCTTTTTGCTATTTCAAGACCGGGTACGCTACCGCCAACCTTGGCAAAAGCAACCTTTATACCAAGTCTTGCATTAGGCGCACCGCATACGCAATCGTAAATTCTGTCGCCGCCGTCAACTTTCAATATATGAAGCTTCTTGGAGTTTGGATGTTCCTCAAAAGAAACGATTTCACCAACTACAACATTATTTACTTCTTTACCTTTGAAATAAATATCTTCAACCTCGGCAGTAGAAAGAGTAAACTTCATAATGAGTTTCTCAAGGTCCTGTCCTTCAAGGTTAACATATTCTTTTATCCAATTCATTGAAACTAACATTATAAATACCTCCTAGGCATAAAAGAGTCAGACTCCATATGCCTTAATCTTGTTAAATTTGCGTTCTTTTTGCTTGTCGTCCTCGAAAGGCGACAGCATATCTTCGTCCTCCGCACAAAAATTACATCAAATTTTCCTGCGATTAAGGTCGAAGAGTTTAAAAACATTAAATTTTGCTATAAGGCAAAGAAAATTCTAGAATAATACGGTCGTATATTCGCAGAATTTTCTGCAGTATTATACGAAATTTCAGTTTTTAAACCATATTGAGTCCGGCTCTTTTATGCCTTATTCATTCTTAAACTGGGAAAGCGATTTAAGGCTTCCGCTGTTAAATGTTCTGATATCTTTTACGCCGTACTTCATCATCGCAAGTCTTGTAAGACCAAGACCGAACGCGAAGCCTGTGTACTCTTCGGGGTCAATACCGCCGTGTGTAAGTACATTGGGATGAATCATACCGCAGGGGCAAAGTTCAAGCCAGCCCGAATTCTTACATGAGGGGCATCCTTCACCGCCACAGTTAAGACACTTTATATCAAGCTCAAAACCGGGTTCCACGAACGGGAAGAAACCGGGACGAAGACGAACTGTAACATCCTTCTGGAATACTTCTGAAAGCATAGTCTTCATAAAGTAGATAAGGTTTGAAATAGAAATATCCTTATCAATCATAATACCTTCCATCTGGAAGAATGTGTTTTCGTGACACGCATCGGTTGATTCGTTACGGAAACATCTTCCGGGGAAAATCGCACGCAGAGGTGCACCATACTTCTTCATAATAGCGTTCTGTGCCGCTGATGTATGAGTCTTCAACAGCTGATTCTCTGTTGAAAGATAGTATGTGTCCTGCATATCACGTGCGGGATGATGCTTGGGAATGTTGAGCGCTTCAAAGCAATGATAGTCGTCAACAATTTCCGAATAGTTTTCAATAGCAAATCCCATACTTGCGAAAATGCGCTCAAGGTCACGCTGTACAAGTGTGATGGGATGATATGAACCTGTCTTGATATCATAAGGAAGAGACTCATCATATTGTTCTGCGCTGTCTATGAGCTTCTGCTGTTCTGCTTCGAGAATAGCTGTTCTCTTTTCGGAAATCTTGTTTTCGATTTCTGTTTTAAGAACATTTACCCCCTG
>JAZNLD010000050.1:0-3607 GCA_045578925.1 Clostridia bacterium | reverse complement strand
ACCCGACTGTGTATATATCCAGCAGGCAGGCTGATAATCGCTGAAATATGTGTATTTACCGGTATCTAAAATCTCATCTTCCGTAGTGATAATTTTCTCGTTAAGAGCAGCTTCACCGACAAGCAGTTTGAATGTTGATGCAGGCGCATAAGTTCCTGCAAGCGCTCGGTTAAAGAGTGGTTTTGCCTCATCATTGAGAAGCTCATTGTATTTGGATGTGAATGTCTTTATCTCGTATGAAGGATATGATGCAATTGCAAGAATGTCGCCTGAATTAACATCAATTACAACAATACTTCCTGAGTCGGTATCCATACCGCCTTCAACACTTCCTGCGGAAGAGCTGATTTTTTCAATGGTTTCTTTCAGCGCTTCCTCGCAGGCAAGCTGCATATCAAGGTCGATTGTCAGCGTTACATTACGACCTTTCACAGGATTTTTTTCAATCGTTTTACCTACGCTGAAACCACCTGATGACTGTTCTATACTTCCGCTTCCGTTTTCACCGCGGAGATAGTCTTCCATATATTTTTCAATACCGCTTTTGCCGATGCTTGAGTTTATGTTATATCCGTTGTCCTTATTCTGTTCATACTCGTCGGCACTTATCATACCCACTCTGCCCAGAATATGAGCACCGAGAGATGCATAGGGATAATCGCGTATAGGCTGTGTAACGATACTTACATTGGGGAAGCTGTCCGCCTGCTCCTTTATGACTGAAATATCCCTTATCGGAACATCTTCTGCAAAAAGGTACGGCGATGCCATAGAGAATCCGCGGTTTATCATATTAAGTCGTGTTGCCGCGATTCGCCATGCATCAAGGGGAGAATACTTTCCCATATCAATGTCAAAACGCTCTATAAGATTTTCCATTACCGCCTTGGCACTGTCACCCTTTTTAAATCCGTTGTCCTTATTCCATTTCTGTGCTTCTTTTTTGGGAATGGTATATACAAATTTGTCTCCATTCGGCTCAACAGGCAGAACTGAATATATTGTTTCATCCGCTGACTTTACAGTTTTGAAAAGATTGTAGAGAGTCTGATTAAGCTGTTCGCTTGTTCTCTGGCGGTTTGCAAGTATATACACATTATATGCCGTACGACTTGACACAATCGCTCTGCCGTTGCGGTCAAGAATTTCTCCGCGAGATGCAGTAAGCTCAATACTTCTTACCGTTCTTGAATCACTCTTTTCACGATACTTGTTTCCGTTTATAATCTGCAGATTTACAAGGCGCACAGAAATCATGACCACAACCAACGCAAAAAGAATATAAAATGCTACATAGCGTCTTGGTTTCATTCTACCGCCTCCTCTGTAGTTTCATTATTTTTATTTTGTTTTCTTTTTTCTATGTACTGCACCGCAAGCACAAACAAAAGCGCAAATAATGCCGCAAAAAGACCTTTTACAAAAATATTAGCAAACAGAAGCGACATCTTCTGGGGCTCAACTATTACATATTTTAAGGCTGTAATAACAATTTCCATTGCCGCCACGCTCACAAAGGAAACCCACCCCATAATAAGAGGGGAGTTTTCTATTTTTCTGTCTGTCGCCAGACTTACAAGAAGTGCAACAAACATATATGCAAGAAGATTTATTCCGAACACACTTGCGTACATAACGTCTACTAAAAGCCCCGCAAAAGCACCCAATATCGCCGCAGGAACAAAGTCAAGAGATACTGAAAAAACTATAACAAGCGCGAGCATAATGTCCGGCGAGCAAGAAAACATTTTTAAATTTTCAAAAAGCAGGGACTGAAACAGAAATGCCACATATATCCCTAAAAATTTATTAAGGTTCTTCACCCTACTCACTTCCCTATAAGTACACTGTCAAGTTTATTGATATCAATATCGGTTTCAACAACAGCCGTAAGAGTAAGATTTCTGCTGTCTTCCTTGATTTCTGAAATTTTACCGATTTTTATTCCACGGGGGAATACACCGCCTGTTCCCGATGTTTCAATCACATCACCGACAACTGTTTTTGCACTGCGGTCAATATAGTTCATACTGCATTTTTTGCTTCCTGTAGCAAATCCCGAAGCCTCAATAATGCCCATATCGCCGCTTCTTAAACATATTGCTGCAACTGCAGTTTCCTTATCGTAAATAGTCTTTACCTTACAGAAATTATGACCTGTTTCAAAAACTATACCTACAAGGCCCTCCGGAACCATTACGACGCTGTTTTTCTTCACCCCGTCTTTTGTACCCTTATCAAGTGTTATCACACTTTGCAAATCATCTTCTTTTCTTCCGATTACATTTGCCCCGATTGTTTTAAGGTCAGTACGGGATTCTTTGAGCAAAATAAGGTTTCTGAGGCGCTCATTCTCTGTCTTATAGCCTTCAAGCATGCGAATCTGGTCGTTAAGCGATGCAATTTCCGCCTGAAGTTTCTTATTTTCTTTCGCATTTTTTCCTGCCAAAGCTATGTTTTTAAAGAAATTTCCGGTAGCTTTAGTCACATAGCTTACACCACTTTGAACAGGAGAAATTACAGTTCCTATAGCATTTGATATAGAGTTGTTTCCCGTTTTGAACGAAAATACTGCGATTGAAAGAATCGCCAGAGTAATGCATGAAAATATTATTATATGTTTCTTTGTAAATTTTTTCATATTGTTCATTCCTTTAAAATCTGCCCTTTTCATAAAAGGCGGATTATTCCCTTTCGGTTAATACATTTATACCAAATTCTTCGCGAAGAAGCTTTGAAAGAGCACACACAGGAAGGCCTACTACATTGAAATAGTCACCATTTATTTTTTCTATAAACATACTTCCCTTGCCCTGTATCCCGTAAGCGCCCGCTTTGTCCATCGGTTCTCGTGATTTTATGTACTCATTGATTTCACTTTTTTCAATTGCGCGGAAAGTTACATCCGTCTTTTCAAATCGCGCAACAGCTGTCCCGTCGCTGCATCGTATTACACAGTAGCCCGTATAAACCGAGTGAGTTTCCCCGCTGAGGTTTTCAAGCATTCTGCGTGCGTCTGAAATATCGCGTGGCTTACCGTAGACCTCGCCATCCTTCACAACAATTGTATCAGCAGCAATTACATAAGTTTTTCCGCTGAAAGAACGGGCAACATCAGTTGCCTTCAAAAGTGCAAGCTGTGTAACCATTTTTTCAGGAGGAAGCGATGAAAGTGAATCCTCATCAATGTTGGCAGGAATAATTTCTGCCTGTATTCCCATATTTTTAAGGAGTTCTTTTCTCCTCGGAGATTTTGATGCAAGTACAAAAAGTGTCTTTGCCATAAATTACACCCTTATCCTAAGATTTTTTCTTTGTAAGAAGCTATGCATTTTTCAATGATTTCTTCTGCGTCTTCTCTGCCGAGAACCTCTAAAACTGCAGTTTCTTTATTTTCGAGCATCTTATAAACTTCAAAAAAGTGTGATATTTCACGCGAAATATGTTCGGGAAGCTCGGAAATGTCGTGATAGCTTGAGTTTGTCGGGTCGTTGAAGGGGACTGCAATAATTTTTTCATCAACCTTACCGTCGTCAATCATTTTGATAACGCCGATAGGGTAGCAACGCACAAGAACAAGCGTATCAATAGTTTCCTGACAGAGCAC
>JAZNLD010000049.1:0-3750 GCA_045578925.1 Clostridia bacterium | reverse complement strand
AACAAAATTCCTTAAACATATGTTTAAGGAATTTTGTTTAAATCATATCAGATTTCATAATCTATAGCTACGCTTGCAGATGCATGAGCACGCACATAACTCTTTACAACATCACAATGATATTCGTCATTCTGATAAATGTCAAGAGCCTCGCGATTTTCTAAAACGACCTGCAAAATAACATCGTAAGACTTTGCCGAGCACAAGAAGTCAACGCCCACTTCAATATCTTTTATCTGCGGAATTTTACCTTTCATAGACATAAGGATATCTTTTGTCTCACTTTTTGCTTTTTCGCTACTGTCATTGAGTTTAAAACACACAATGTGCTTAATCATAAAAAACTACCCCTCAATCATACTAATTCGCATGAAAAATCATAAAGTTTGCAGAACTGTTCGTATTTGTTTTCAAGAGCAGAAACTTCTGCAGGTTCAAATATTTTTTCAAATTCTATTGATGCGGTTGCTTTTTCAAGGCTTTCTATATTACCGTCGCTTACTGCTGCAACTATTGCTGCACCAAGACAAGCAGCTTCCTTTTCCTTGGGAATCATAATAGGAAGACCTGTTATATCGGCCTGAAGTTGGCACCAGACATCACTCTTCGCACCACCGCCTGTTGCGATGATTGACTTAATTTCTGAGCCGTTTGATTTTATATGTTCGCAGTTCTTTTTAAGAAGAAACGCTACACCCTCCATTACAGCGTGTGCCATATCAAAGGCGTCGTGCTCCCCTCTGAGACCCCAGAACACACCTGTTGCACGAGTGTCAAATTCAGGGGAGTTCGTTCCGACAAGGTACGGAAGGAATAATATTTTATTTCTGCCTCTTCCCTTTATTGTTTCGTCTATTTCCCTGAAGCTGACATTTTCCATACAACTGTTCTTGAACCATTCAAGGCTTACACCGCCACTTTCCGCAACGGGAAGCATAATGTGAGTATCAGGAAGGAAACCATAGTGCATTGCAACACCATGCATTTCAGCACCTTTTTTAGCAAAAGTTGCCATTGCCATAACAGTTCCTGTGGAAAGTGTAATCTTACCTTCTCCGATGTTTCCTGTCCCAATCATTCCTGCAAAATGGTCAAGTGTTCCGATATTAATTTTTGCAGATTTATTTATACCTAACTGTACAGCAAGCTCATCCTTAAGAGTTCCTGCTACAGCACAGGGTTCTGCAAGAACCGGAAGGTTTTCTTCGCCTATGCCGATTGCATCAAGCATCTTTTTCCAGTAGCACTTTTTATAAATGTCAAAATAGAACGAGAATGTCGCAATTGACATATCGCACACTTTGTTACCTGTCAGGAAAAATACAATGAAATCCTTGAGAAGCATATATGTATCAGCGTTATCATAGATTTCCGGCTTGTTTTTCTTGAGCCAGAGTATCTTTGTCGCAGGCCAGGTCGGAAGTACCGCCTGCTGCCCTGTCACACGCTCACATTCTTCTTTTGAGAATACTTTTTCAAGCTCGGCACATTCTTCCACAGAACGCTCGTCCATCCAGGATATAGCATTCATAAGAGGATTACCATCCTTACCAACAACCACAAGAGATTCCGCCTGACCTGTGAAAGCCATTTCACAGACAGACTCAACAGAATTCTCTTTAATAATTTCAGCAATCAGACCTACAAGGTTTTCGGCATACGCCTTTGCATCGAACTCAACAAAACCATTTTCTCTTATATAAGTTACGGGAATGCTGCGACGATCCACAAGATTCATTTCTTTATTATAGAGCGCAGCCTTGATATTTGTACTGCCTAAATCAATTCCTAAATACATATCTGTATCTCCCGTTACATAACAAGTTCAATATCCATAAGTTTACAGAAATCTTTGATTTCTTCTACATAGTCTCCATATGCAACAAGAACGTGCTGTCCGGCAACATTCTGTGCAAATTCTTCAACTGTGCAGCTGTCAGGATATACTTCAAGGCTGGGAAGCTGAGGAGCAGGATCATCCCAACCATACTCATTCCAAGCCGGAGGAGTCTTCGCTTCTGCAGTGTAAACGTGCATCTTGTACTGACCGTTAAGATAGTAAATTCTTGCACAAGTTACATAGCCTGTCTTGACCTTGGAAACATTAAGAAGTGAAGAATTAAGAAGACCGAATGCAGCAGGAAGTACTGTTACATCACCATCTGTTACTGCCTTGGGAACAAAGTCAGGAACGCCGATAAGCATACTTTCCTCAAAGAATTCGTAGTATTCGAGATAAGGAATTGTCTGTTCTGTAAGATACTTCATAGCAATCTGTGTCACAGCTCCCATAATGTCGTTTTCGGGAATTGTGAGGACACCACAATAATGCTCAAGAAGCATAAATACCATTGCAGGAGGGAATCCCATAAGCTTCTTCATACCATCAACGTCAAGGAGAGTGATAGCTTCCCAACCGCGTTCATTTATCTTCATTGCAATTGCAAGGGCATACTTTACGCCGCTTTCAATAACACTGTCGTCACATTCTTTATTGAACTTCCAGTTAGCTTTAACGAATTCAACACCATTTTTGATGTCTTTTTCTTCAAGCTTATCGATGTTCTGTACCATTTCGAGCATTTCAAAAGGCTCAACTTCAACACCGATCTGTCCGCGCATACTGTTACCTTCAAACTGTGTGCCGTAAAGAAGCATATCGCGGTAACCCATTGTACCAACCTTTGCACTTCTGAGCTCTTTCTTCGCACAGGCAGCCTTGAGGAATGCGTCAATCTTTTTAAGCGGATATTCCTTGCCAATTACATTATAAACATACTTGAAAGAGTATCCGAGAGCTTCGAATGCAGGTCTGATTGCAGTTGTACCTGCCTGCTCTGCAGTTGTTATAATTCTGCCGTTTTCTTTCCAACCACAAAGGCCCCACAAAAGCATAGGAATGTGTCTGAAACGGTCTGTAACACGAACAACGGCGTGTGTTGGAATCCAACCTGCAACACAAACAACGATTGCTGAAAAATCCTTGTCAGCAATCCTCTCAATAGCTGCATCTGCAGTTTTGTATTCAGGATCGTCAATTACAAGGCCACCATCAAAAACTTCGTATCCGAGATTTTTAATTACTTCAAGGCCTTCGTCGTGTTTCATATTAAGTCTGTCAATAGGTGTATTGATTTCACCAAAGCAGACAAATGCTATTTTCTTATTCATAACTTAACTCCTTTTCCCTTAATCAATAACTTCAACAGTCTTATTGTAGAATGACTTAAGAGCTGCTGTTGCCATTGTGTGTGAAAGAACTGTTTCTTCAGGAGTGAAAAGACCAAAGGGCACTTCTTCGCCTGAATATTCAAGAATGAATGCGGCAATCTGCTGCTGAATTGCATCTGTGAAACCGAATTCAAAGATAGGTCCTGTAATTGTAGGAATCATGGGCTTGTAACCGATAATGATACGATTCCATGACTGTTCCTTACCCCATGAAGATGTGTAGTAGAATGCATTAGCATCATCACTTGTAAAGCGAGCGCTGCAATCCATACCATAGATTTCGAAGAACCAACGGTTTGTTGATCCGGGGCTCATACGCTTTGTTTCGAAAGTCATGGGGATTTCGTCCCCTTCCTTATTAAGCGTAGTTGTGAAAATTGTGCAGTTATCAAATGTATCGCAAACTGCCATACCGCCTTTGCCGTCAGGTCTTTCCTTAATGATATTTGAGAAATGAGCTCTTACTGTCTTGGGTTTGAAGCCAAGGCGGAAAGGAACATGCTGGGTATGAATACCAAG
>JAZNLD010000048.1:0-4996 GCA_045578925.1 Clostridia bacterium | reverse complement strand
ATAAGTTCTGTCTTATTCATGGTATTTCCTCCTTAAAGAATATAATTTATAAATTCTGCGATATACTCGCATTATTCGTCTATCCCATAATAACATAATTT
The DNA here is from genome assembly GCA_045578925.1 of Clostridia bacterium. Classification (GTDB taxonomy): domain Bacteria; phylum Bacillota; class Clostridia; order UMGS1883; family UMGS1883; genus UMGS1883. Next base: position 4,895 of record JAZNLD010000048.1, on the reverse strand, counting down.
TCCGCTATATTCAAGTGTTTTCTTCAATTTTGTCAAATTTTTTAATAAATTTTTTTGTATATGCAATAAGGCTCTCTTCTGCATCTATTCCGCTTTTGTGTGCAAGGGCGCAAAGCTCAAAAAGTTTTCTGCCGAGCTCGTCCTCGTTTACTGTTGTTTCTTCCTCTATATTATATAAATTTCCTTTCACTGCCTTCCCGACGATTTTTTGTGCTCTGGAAAGCGCAGGAAGCGACTTCGTAACTGAGAGCATTGCCTCATAAACAGTTTTCTGACCGCGCTGTGCCTTTTTTATTTCTTCCCAGTTGTCAAGCACCTCCTCGCTGTTTTTCACACTTACATCACCGAAAACATGGGGGTGGCGCTCTATCATCTTGGTTGAAACAAAGTCGGTCACATCGTTTATATCAAACGTGCCTTCTTCCTTTCCTATCTGGGCGTGCATAACAATCTGCAACAAAACGTCACCAAGTTCGTCGGCGATTTTGCTGTAATCACCCTCGTCAATGGCATCCGCCGCTTCGTAAGCCTCCTCAATAAGATGCTTTTTGAGCGATGCGTGTGTCTGCTCGCGATCCCACGGGCATCCGCCGGGCGCACGGAGTTTTTCAATTATATCGCAAAATTCATAGAAATCTTTTTTTGACATATGCTATTCCTTTCCTTTTATCTCGGTTTTCGTTATGCATCCAAGCGCAATTACAAGCACGCAATACATCAAAACCGCAAACGCAAGACAAATAATAAACGCAAGCGGAATTTTTATAAAGTTATACACAATTCTTGCACCACCGCAGGAGATTACTGCACAGAGGATTATTTTCACAATCTCTTTCAGCGCACCTTTCATCCGCACGATTCTCATAAGCCAGATTGTATTCACGATAAACGCAAGCGCAAACGCTGTAATTGTCGCAATCGGTGCACCTTCAATACCGAAAGCGCGCACAAAGAACACGTTGAGCACAACTTTAAGCATAACCGCACCGACAGTTGAGAAAATCGGCATCCATACCTTGCCCATAGTCTGAAGCATAGCCGTTGTAGTCTGTACATAGGGCATAATCATAACCATCACACCTGAAAGTGCAAGAAGTGATGCATACCCTGCCGAAGAATATACAAAGATGAAAATTTCCTCGCTGAAGAGAATCATTCCAAGCGCACACGGAAGCGATGCAAGGAACACCAGCTTTATTGCGCGAAGGCAGTTTTCACCGAGCTTGTCACAATTATCCCTTGAATACGCGAGCGCAGGCACGGCACTTGCAGTAAATGCCGATATGATTGTCGCAGGCAGGTTATAAATCGTAATTGAACGGGTAAGAAACCCCATCATTTTAAGCCTTGAATCAAGGTCATCACCGATGCTTGCAAGAATTTTCGGTACAGAAAGCGAATCAAGAAGCATTACTGCAGTAAATCCGAATGCACCAAGTGTCATCGGAATTGAGATTTTAAGCACCGAAAGAGCTTTTTTTGCCGAGAATTTTCCGCGGATTTTATTTGTGCGTGCGTAGAAAATCTGAAGCACAAGTGCCTGAACAAACGCCCCTGCAGTAACGCCTGCGATTGCGCCTGCCGCACCGTAGGTAATGCCGTACTTCACGAAAACCGCACACAGACCGATGCCAAGGATAACCTTGATAAGAGATTCACCAAGCTGACTGAGTGCCGAGGGTGTCATTACGCTTTTGCCCTGAAAATAACCTTTTCGCGAGCTTATTACACCCATAACCAGAAGCGCCGGCGAAAGCACCATAATCGCAGGAGCGCAAACCGCCTCATCACCGCCTGAAAGAAGCCTTGCAACAGGTGAAGCAAAAATCGACAGAAGCACCGCCGAAACAAAACCGATTACGCTTACCATAACCATTGTCGAACGGGTAAGGTTTGCCGCTTCCACGTCATCTTTCCCTGCTATAAGACTTGAAAGTGCAATCGGAATACCCGTCACGCAAAACGCAAGGAATACATTATAAATGGAATACGCGCTCTGATAAATACCGATTCCTTTTTCGTGAAGAAAAAGACGGTCAAGCGGTATTTTAAGCGCCGCACTCATTATTTTACACAGTATTGATGCGGCGGCAAGAATCGCCGCACCGTGAATAAAGCTTTGTTTTTTCAATTAAATCACATTCATTTCTGCGTCAAAAATCTGTTTTCTGTGATATTTACAGCTTCCGCTTTCATACCCGTCAATATATTTATTCATTGCGGCAATTACAACCTCGGGTTTTAAATTCGCACGACTGCCTGCGGAAAGTATCATCTCAATTCTTCCAAGACCGACCTTGATATCCTTGATGTCGGCGCGGATGTCAACTTCCTTTATCCCGCTTTTCGTTTTCTTTTCAATGAAAATTTCTTTCATCAAAAGGAAATCAAGTATACCCGAAGGAGTCTTTTCAGGATACACCTCGTAATGTGCAACATCAAGCTTTTTCATATTGCTTTTTCCTGCATATGCAGAAAGAATTCTCACCCCTTCGGGAAGTACGGCGTTGAGTCTTTCCATGATTTCGCAAGGCTCAACCACTTCCGAAAGCACAATTTCAAGGATTTCACATTCGCTTGTGTACCCTACTGAAAGAGGAAGCGCAAATGTTAAAAGCGGATGCGGATTGAACCCTTCGGAAAACGCAATCGGAAGATGCGCACGACGCATTGCTCTGCCGAACATTCTTACGAAATCAAGATGCGAAACATATTTTGTTTTTTCTGTTTTTTCGTAACGAAGACAGTAGTTATTATTCAAAACAAACACATCCTTCCTTCGTTTTGCAAAGCGATGCCGCACCACAACCGCTGCACTTTTCACGGCAGTTGGGAGTCGTGGCTGCAAGTTTTGCCTTTTCGTTTTCGTTTTTCATAAATTCGCGCGATACACCGATATCAATTATATCCCAGGGCAGAATTTCGTCATAACTGCGCGCTCTTGTATAGAAATTCATATCAATACCGCAGTCACTAAATGCCTGCTTCCACTTTTCAAGGTCAAAACATTCGTTCCAGCCGTCAAGCTTACAGCCAAGCTCATGCGCGCGCAGAAGCACCTTGGAAAGTCGTCTGTCACCGCGGGCGAAAACGCCTTCAAGCACGCTTATATCGTTCTGGTGATAGTTATATCTGATTTTACGGTTTCTGATATTTTCCTTTAAGAAAAGTTGCTTTTCATAAAGCGTGTCCATACTGTCCTGCGCTGCCCACTGGAAAGGTGTAAAGGGCTTGGGCACGAAGCTTGCAACGCTGAGCGTTACGCTGACGGGTCTTCTCTTGTTCGTTTTTTCGCTGTTATAGTAGCAGTCAACAACCTTTTCGGCAAGGTCTGCAATGCCTTTTATATCGTCGTTTTCCTCATAGGGAAGACCTATCATAAAGTAAAGCTTGACACTGTTCCAGCCGCCCTCGAAAGCAAGTGTTGCCGACTTTATAAGGTCATTTTCGGAAACATTTTTATTTATAACGTCGCGCATTCTCTGGCTGCCCGCTTCGGGAGCAAAGGTAAGGCCACTCTTTCTGACCTTCTGTACGCGTTCCATCAAATCAAGGCTGAAATTGTCCACGCGGAGTGACGGAAGCGAAAGCGAAACCTTTTCCTTTTCCGTAAGGGCAAGAAGCCTGTCCGCAAGGTCTTCAAGCTGAGTATAATCGCTTGTAGAAAGGCTTGAAAGTCCCATTTCCTCGTAACCTGTGGAGTTTATGAGTGCACAGGCATCCTTTACAAGTGTGTCTGCATTTTTCTCACGAACGGGGCGGTAAATCATACCCGCCTGACAGAATCGGCAACCACGGATACAACCGCGGAAAACTTCAATATTCGCTCTGTCGTGAACTATATCGCAGAAAGGCACAATGAATTTATCGGGATAAACCACGCTGTCAAGGTCGGAAATAATGCGCTTTCTGATTTTTTCGGGTGCTTCGGGACAGTTGGGAGTCATACTCTTTATAGTGCCGTCCTCGTTATAAGTAACATCGTAAAGCGACGGAACATAAATGCCGTCTATCTTCGCAATTTTCTTGAGGTAGTCAGCTCTTTTGCCTCCTTCTTCCTTCCATTCGTTGAAAGCATCCATAAGCTCGTTTATAACATCTTCGCCTTCACCGATTGTGAAAAAGTCGAAGAAATCTGCAATCGGTTCGCTGTTGTACGAACATGGGCCGCCACCGTTTACAAATGGGTCATCCTCCCCGCGCTCGCTGGCAAGAAGCGGAATATTTGCAAGCGAAAGCATATTAAGTATGTTTGAGTAACACATTTCGTACTGGAGAGTTATTCCGAGGAAATCAAACTCCTTTACGGGTGTGTGCGTTTCGTTTGAGAAAAGCGGAACATTTTCCTTTCTCATTTCCTCTTCCATATCAATCCACGGCGCAAAAACGCGTTCGCAATAAGTATCCTCGCGCTGATTTAAAATATGGTAAAGGATTTTCATTCCCAGATGGCTCATCCCCACTTCGTAAGTATCGGGAAACGCAAATGCATAACGGATTTTCACGTCATCGGGATTTTTTATAACGCTGTTAAGCTCCCCACCGCAGTAGTGCGTAGCCTTCTGCACGCGGGAGAAGATTTTGTCAAGATTTTTGATTTTACTCATATTACTCTCCTATTGTTACCTCTTTCGCAATCTGCGTAAAGAGAGATAAAACTTTTTTAAGGTCTGCGTTCTTATGAAGAACCGCCTTTACCCCGTTTTCTATGTCGGGGAATATTTTGCAAAGCGCGAAAACGACGACAAGCATCGCTAATGCAACAATGCACATATAAAGCTGTTTTAACAGCAACTTTTTTACCGTATAGGAAATTACGTATTTTTTCGCGAGTGGAATTTGTCTGTTTAAATTTTGGTCAGGACGCGAAATGGGTGAAGCGGCACGCTTCTTTT
>JAZNLD010000047.1:0-3624 GCA_045578925.1 Clostridia bacterium | reverse complement strand
CCACGGTTTTTCAGGGCTTTTTGCTTGCTTCTGTCCAAGGCATTCTCTACCGTACCCTCGTACGCCGACGAGCTTGCCTTGAACAGATTTACCTTTCTTTTTCCTCGTCTGCCAGCGTGTCGATAGGTTTATCGACACGCTAAAGAGTGGTGCTTTTACACACCACTCTCTTCAAGAAACTTATATATCTGGCAATCACAAAACCCTTTTATGCTTCCGCAATACGGATACACAAATCTTCGCCTTGCTTCCGCAGTTGGAAAGATTATCATCCCTCCCTTGCAGTATATTCCAACTCTTTCACCGTTCTTTTTTATTTTTTCACGCACATAGTACGGACAGCAAATATCTTTCGGCATTACTCCACCTTCTCAATTACGATAATATCTTCCTTGATACTAATCTTATAACCGCTGCGGACACCTTCGGAAATATCCTCTTTCTTGATTACAATCTTCCCTTTCTCTTCAGCAATTGAAAACAAAATTGATTCAAGCATACCTATAATCTGCTCAAGACCTGTTTTCTCTTCCTTAAGGCGCATTATAGCCCTCTTGCGTTCTCCGAGAAGATATTCAAGACCCTCAATCTGTTTAAGTCTCTTATCCGCGAGCTGTTCTATCGCTTTCTTTTTCATCATCGACACTCCTTTTTATTTTTTGTACTCCAAATAACCCACTTTTCGCGGGCATTTAAAATCTATTTAATTAACTTCCCAATTCTTACTCCTGAGGCTCCCTTGTGTAAAGGGAGCTGTCGGCCCTTCCGACTGAGGGATTGTTTTTTTATGTCCCTCATCAAGAATCACATACCTGAGGTACTGATTAAGTCCCGCTGCGTGTGCACTTCTGTATATAAGCGCACTCTGACGAGGCAATGTTATTTCTGCACCGCTTCTCGCAATACGGTCAATGCACTTGGGTCTTTCAAGGTTTCTTGTTGTTATGTACGCCTTGCCGTCCTGAATATGGCTTATCTGACTCATAAGATAATGAGCAAGCGGAGTTCTGTCCTTTTGTTCGTTGTACAGATATTCGTAGTCAACACTATTGCCATGTTTCCACTTCTCTCCGAAAAGCTCCGCTGCCTCTTTATTCACTACGATATGATGATGTACTCTTACGCTCTCCTTTGTTTCTCCGTCAAGATCAGCAGTAACAAGTACCGCTTTAACTTCAATACCTCTCTTTTTTGCTTCCCTCTTAACTCTGCGCAGGCACAAGCTCGCCTGATGCTTTGCACATTCATTTACTTCCTGAAGGTCCTTGCACTTTCCAAAAAGTTTTTTGTACGACGCATCAGAATAATCAAGACCTACAAGCACACCGCCCTGACTTCCGAAATTCGTATTGAGAATTCTCGCAAGGTTCTTTTCACTCTGCTTCTCATTCTTTTCAATTTTGTTCACGTCGCTCGTTGCTCTTCTCTTGCTTCTTTCAGGCTTGTTCCCGGATACATAATATTTTACTTTCTCTCCGATGTTCCCTGATATGTATGTCCTTATTACCCAATACCCCATAACTACACCTCATTTGTATTTCTTTACGTTGCGAAGAATCTCAAAACCAACATTCCGTATTTACTGCACAATGGTTGATTAGTTAGCCTCTAACCGAGCCATCATAAGAACGCGTGCGCGCGTCCTCGTTTTTTTCCTTCTATATATAAAGGAAAAGAATCTTGATTCTGCAAAGCTTTCTCAAATTTCCTTTCATTTATATATAGACCTTTCCCTCCGCCGCCTGCGCGGTAGCGGAGGGCATGTCCTTATAAAGCATCTATTATTTCTTTAAGTTCTGATACAATATCCGCCCTTGATAATGTTTCCGGGATAATAACTCCGCAAACAAACATCCCTGATGTCAATACAAAATACTCACCCCATACGCATTTCCTTTTCCAGAACTGCACTTCCTCGCGGAACGGCGCAAGGTACTTTCTTTTTATAAAACTTATCCCGGATGATGTTTTAAGTAATATAAGAGCATGTCCGGCAAAAGTCAGCCCCATTCTTACGACCTCTGCCGATTCGTCTTTATCATTCACCGGGGAAAGGTTTATATCTCCAAGCTCTGCCACACTCTTCTCATTCATTATCATCTTATCTCTCTGCTCTTCTGTAATCTCATACATTATACAGATATCTTCAGCTGTAAGTTCAGGTAAATCATATACAGGATACATTGCCTGACCGTCGCCCCACCATTGCGCGTCCCCGGTCTGTGTTATGTACAGTTGTCCGCTTTTTTTACATATATCTACAACCTTCTTTAATTTCATTTTCAAAATCCCCTCATTTTCTTTGGAATACTTCTTGTTCTTCCACTGCTTCGATGCACTATCAGCATCTCTTCAGTTGTGTCCTTGACTACAAGCCAGTTCTTGCAATCAAGATGCCACTGTGTCATAAGTTTTTTCTGTTCCAACGTCGGATTCTTACCGTGCTTCATAATCGTTCTCCGTTTCCAGTATATACTTCCATACCTTATATAGTGCATACGCAAGGGGTCTTGCTATGTGCCCAAGTTTTTTTGTCTTTTCATACTCAATGCTTATAAGCTCAAATACTCTTTCAAGTTCCATCTGAATCCTTCTTCCTGTAATCATTCAGCTCGGGCATATTATTGCATGTCCATATAGCGCACATAATATTCCAACAGCACGCCCTGTCGTGTGGCTCGTCCTGATCCTCGCGAAGAAACTTAAAAAAATGACGAAGTGCACTGTCTATGTAGCACCTTACAGGAATTCCTTTTCTCCAATTATTATCACCGTACTTCTTTGCACCTTCTTCAAAATGCTTTGCAAGTTCAAGCATCATGGTATTTGTGTCCCATCCACGCAGGTTACGAAAACTTCCAAGTGCTATCTCAAGATACTTTGTATCGCCTGAATCCTGAAACTGAAATATCCTTTTCGTAACACTTTTAATTTCGGGGAAATCATACTGCCCTTCCACCACATCAAGTGGTAACAAGTCGCACCGTCCTTTCCCTTCGCGCATATCCCTTACAGCTCCGCTTTCAAACTCCGTCCTGTCCCCACTGTCAAGTATTTTTTTCATATTATTTCCCCTCTTCCTTCCCACTACAAAACTGTTCTACTATGTATGTAAGTTCTTTGTGACACTCCGTGCATAATTCAGCAGCTACCCATTTGCCGTTCTTCTTTACACGGAAGAAAGCTAATTCTTTTATGTCCTCAATGGGTTTACCGCAATGGTTACATATCACTTTGCATCACCAACCATTTCTTTTACAAGGTTGTCAAGGTCTTCTTCATCTATAACTCTGTGTTCTTCGGTCATTCTCACTTACCTCCATAAATCTTTTAACTTTACACTTTTCACATCGTTTTGTATCAACAATCATTCCATAATAATTGCATCCTACAAAATATTTGCCTTTGTGATATTCAGGCAGATGAAAACTTTGCGAAGAACACCTCTCCTTATTTGTCATTGCCCTTCTTCCTTTCCCTCTTTCCGTAATTTTCAGGAAGCTTCCCCCACCTTGCCATTGTTTCCGCTTGTCCGTATGTAAGATGATACTTCCTGTTCTCTACCGCTACCTCGTTCAAGGTCATCAGTTCCCAACGCTCCGAAGGGGTTAGGTTATTCCACTC
>JAZNLD010000046.1:0-8564 GCA_045578925.1 Clostridia bacterium | reverse complement strand
CCTTTTTCTGCCATTCCGTAAAGATAATTCAAAACAGAAGTTGTTTCCTTGTTAAAGTAATTTACAACATCCATATATTCCATTGTGGAATAATCGGGCTTGTCCTCTTTTCTTGTAAGAGAGAAATTGTCTGTATACTTTTCTATGTAGTATTCTTTGTAGGCACTTGTAATAAGTGCTATAACATTTTCAGCATCCAGATGGTCAGTATGCTTCGACGCGTGATATTCTACGACAAACTCTGTTGAAATATGGTAATTCGCCTTATCATCCACATCGCCCTGAACATAGGGGTAAACGCAAAGACAGTTCTTAAGCTGTTTCACGGTTACATTCTCAAAAGCTCCCATTTCAATCGCTTTTCCCACAACTTCGTCGCAGATTATTTCCGCCATATTGTAGCGTGTTCCGTTAGAATTCTGCGCCTGAGATGCCTCAGAATAATTAAGAGATACAACGGCCATAACAGAATGTTTTGATTTTATATGATTGAAAATTCCGAAGACTCCTGAAAGAACAAGCACAAAAATCAAAATCCACGCCTTGATGTATGGTCCACTCTTGAAAATCTTAAGAAACTCACTTCTTGTAACATTTTTTGATCGTATGTATATTGTCAAAACGGCAATGGCAAGCAGGATGCCTGCTATTGCAATCGGTAATTTCTGCAAAATCGAGGAATACATTTATGACACACTCCTTTAGTGTTAAAACTTGTTTATATCAACAATCACAAGCTCGGGTTTATTGTTGATTCTGAAAATATTTTTATTTTCAAGTCCTGAACTTATAATCAAGGGTCTTCCCTGAACCTCATATCTTCCGGTTACATAGTACCCGCTTCGTTCAGGCAGAAATCCTGCACCATGAGTATATAAAGGACCGATAAACGGAATTTTCATTACACCTCCGTGAGTATGACCAGCAAGCATCAGGTCGCCCCAGGTGTCAGGAGTATATTCCGAAAATACCATAGGCTCGTGAATTGCGGTAATTTTTAAGTTGTTTTCGTTTGAGTAAATATACTTATCAAAACTATCTCCTGCGTAAGACCAGAAGGAAGACGGATTCGATGTGAGCACACCATATACATCCACCGGGGTTGTTCCTATTGTTATGGTTTCTGATGAGTTTTTAAGCACCTTAACCCCTGTTTTTTCGATTTCCTTTGTAAGATCATCGTAAATTCCAAGAAGTTTATCTGGTTCACGGTTTTCATCGTTGAATCCATATTTTTTATCAAGTGAATCCTGCGTAAGCGGAGTGTCATAATACTTTTCTACTTCATTGTTTCCGTAAATATAGTAAGAAGGAGCAATATCTGCAAGTGCTGTGCACAGCGCTATAATCCTGTCGTTTGATTTCGTTTTTGAATCAATCATATCTCCTGTACAGATAATAAGGTCGGGGTTTAATTTTTCAACACGACTGATTAGATTTTTGTTGTCTTTGCCATACTGACAGTTGTGCAAATCAGAAATCTGAATAAGTCTGATTTTATTATTGACTTTCAGACTGCTCACACTATGAAATGCTTCTTTAAAGTTACGGTTTCCTATGTAATTACAACAAATCACGGCAACCGAAAGTGCAATTGCAGCAAAAATAAAACTTATCAAAAAGAGCTTCAATACCCTTATATTTTTCTTGGATTTTGGTGTAAGTGTATATTCTTTCATTCCTGATGCTACCTTTCGTTTAATTTTTTATTACCTTCCCATACAGATCGTATGTAGCTTTTGCGACATCCTTCCAGTTGTATTTTCCGAGGATGAATTCATCTGCTCCATCTTTCAAATTTTCTACAAGCGCTTCATTCTCACACATTGTCAGGAGTTTTTCTGCAAGGTCTTTTACATCGCTTTTCTTAAAATGCATCGCCTTGTCTTCTGTTACCAACGTGTTTTCGGGAATATCAGAGCATAAAACTGCATTCCCGTACGCAAGTGCTTCCAAAAGGCTTAAAGACATACCTTCAATATCAGACGGAAGTGTAACAAGGTACGCATTGCTGTATATTTCAGTAAGAACATCCCCTGATATAAAACCTGTAAAAATAACATTGGGATTTCCGGATGCTTTCTTTTTCAAAAGCTCAACATATTCATCAGTATCACTTGTATCGCCCGCAATGACAAGTTTTTTATCTGTTTTTATACTGTTATACGCGTCAATAAGGTAGTGAACACCTTTTTCAGCGGTGAGTCGTGATACTATACAAATATAACTTCCTTTTTCAAGTCCGTACAACTTTGTGATTTTGTCCGCTTCTTTTTTTGTTGGTCTTTCTATTCCGTTATGGATAAGTATGGTTTCGCGATTATATGTTTCTTTGAAATAGTCACGTGCACTTTCACTTAACACTATAATTTCATCGGCAAATTTAACCATTACCCGTTCACCGAATTTTATATACTTTGACGCAAAACCTTTCCCCCACTTTTCCCGTTGCCAGTCAAGTCCGTGAACAGTTGCAACACAACGCTTTCCGAACATTTTAGGTATCCACATAGCAGCACAAGGTCCTTCGGCATGGAAATGGACTATATCATATTTTGAAAAAGCCGTGCAAATTGCTGCAGTAAAAGAAGCAATCATCGCCGAAGCTCCGCGCGCATTGATTGTCCACGCATTTTTCAAAGAGACATTTTTATATTTCTTATCCTGCACGGTGCCTACATATTCATTTTCCACTTTGTCAGAGGACCGGTTATAGCAAGTAACATCTGCCCCGTTTTCCACCAACAAAGGGCATAATGAAGTAAGTACATTTTCTATTCCGCCGCGTCTTGATGGAATAACTTTATGTCCAAGCATTGCAACTTTCATATTTTTATCTCCAATCTGAAAGGATGTTATCTTCCTGTTGCACTAAGCATAACAATAGGGGTTTTAAGCATTATAAGTAAATCTCCGGGGAATGTTCTGTTCTGTATGTAGTCCAGATCCATTTCCACCCATTCTTCAAAAGGAACATCGTTCCTGTTTTTGTGGATCTGCCATGTGCAGGTAATTCCCGGTGTAACAAGCAAACGAAGTTTCTGATAATCGGTGTAGTACTCAACCTCTCTCGGAAGCGGAGGTCTGGGTCCTACAAGTGTCATATCGCCCTTGAAAACATTGAAGAACTGCATCAGTTCATCAAGCGATAACTTACGAAGAATTTTGCCCACTCTTGTTATTCTGGGGTCTTCCTTGATTTTAAAAACAGGGCCTTCCATTTCGTTTTTATCCTTTAATTGATCAAGGAGTTTTTCTGCATCAGGACGCATTGTACGGAATTTATACATATAAAATTCCTTTCCGTGACGGCCAACGCGTTTTTGTTTAAAGAACGGGCCTGCACTCGGATCATCAATGCAGATAATAATTGCAATGATAATCATAAGCGGAAGAAAGCCAAGCAAAATGAGAGTTGCAAAGAATATGTCGAAAAGTCGTTTCTTTCTCCAATAGGACAGATAAGATTTTTCAATTATTGCCTCCAGTTTTACTCTGGTTTTTTCGTCTACCTTTTCTCTTTCGATATAGGGCATTTTTTATCCTTCTTTCTTTTTTATTCAGAACTTAGAATTCATAAGTGTATCAAACTCGACTTTTCGCCAAGGTGAAAAATAAAATTTACCAAAGCTTTTTCTATATCCTTCAAAAAGAGTTTCTTCATTTTCCACATATCCAGGGTGGAATCCGATTTCAATATCCCTTCCCCTTTTTTTAGCAATTCTGATATATCGCGGAAGAATTTTTCTCACCGCTTCTTCACTCAATCTGCCAGAAAACATTATCCCCATAAAATATGAGTGTTTGATTTTTGATTTTTTCAGTTTTCTGTAATTTATAGTCGCAAGGATTTTTAAAATCCACTGTTTCGCCAGACCTACTATACTGTATGAAAAATAAAGCGATGTTTCTTTAATGTATGGCATAACGGGTTCTGACGGTATTCGCAGGTAATCAACCTTCAGGTTTTCGTCTTTTATCACATCAAGCAACGTACTGAATATAAGCGGAATCATATGCGTATGCTGATGCGAGTCAATTAAAACAGGAGCATTTTCGCCAAGCTGCTCTTTCCAGAATCTGATCTGACTTCGTAATTCGTTATAAAGCGCATTACGAAACTCTTTCTTTTTTACGGAAAGGGAAAGCAAGAACAGTCCTGCAAAGGAATACCTGAAATAACCGCTGTCGTTTACCAGAAGTGCCACATCATCAGACGATGAAAGAGGTTTCCCCTCAATCAAATTGAGATGTAAAGAAAGAACACTTCCATCAAGATGATTTTTAAATCCTTGAATTTCTCCGTTAGGCAAAACACTAACCTTATTCAAAATGCCGTTACGAAGACAGTTTTCTATGCGGCTATTACTCTCTTTTGAGATGCCATAGTCATCCGCACAAAAATATACCATAATACTTACCTCTTGTTCCCAAGTTTTATAATAATTGTGTTATCAACTACTTTAATTGAATCTCTTGCAGGCCATACGCCCATAGAATCAGCATCTGCCAGGCCAAATACCCCCTGTTTATCCTTATGTTCAAGGAACTTATAATTCTTTCCGCAATAGTCGTTAAGCGCACTGCAAAGGACACTTTGCCCGACTATATCATCGTCTGCGCGCAATATGTATCCGTCCGTTGCACCTGTAAGGTCGGGTGGTAAAATTACGCTGTATGCCTCACTTTCGGGAAGATACCCGAAAACCGCTATACTGTCACATTCCTCTGCCCCGTCGGTCTGCTCAATTCTGTCGGCGATACGAATTAGTGTTCCGTAAGACTTATCATAAGCTATATTAAGTTTATGATAACCTACATTGGCGATAATAACAAAATTAAAAACTATAACAGATACAGTGCCGAGAATAAGCCACGATTTAAATACATTTGTGTCTTTGGTTTCATACTGCAGTATAAGGAATAAATAGAACACCAAAAATCCCATTTTCATAAGATTATGATAATCAATGCCGCTGCTTATAAAAGCAAGAACACACGCACCTATCGGTAATAAAATAAGATAAACTGCAAGGAGCAATATCCTTGTTATGCTTAATTTATTTCTTATAATATCTTTCAGGTAGAATGCTGTTGTCGCAACAAATACAATACAGTTTAATAACGAAAACGCACTAACCCCTGTTGTAAAATCAAAGAAATATGTTACGAATGTTTCCTTTACTTTGTAAAGTGAAGCTAAAACATCAATACCTTCAAGCGATGCTGCGCTTCCGAACCCCTGATAGTCAAGAAGCTTTGTGTCAGTAATAATACGAATACCTGTAAGAAGCAGATAATAAAGCCCCATACCAAAGATTCCCGTTAACAAAAACCTGACACTTTTAAGGGCAGACATCTTAAAGCTTGTGTCTTCGTACAACACTTCAAGAATCAAATGTAAAAGAAGAAGCATTATTGTAACTGTTATGTACGCCTGATAAATCCCCGTTGAAAAGGCAATCAATATTACAGATGCTATATAGTTTGGTTTCTCTTTTGTAATAAGCATCGCAGCAATACAGGAAAAAAGAAATGCAAGTGCATATCCGTCGGCTACATAGTTATACATCATAACAGATGCCACTGTAGGAAATGTCGCAACCAAAGCACCAATAAGCGATGCCGTTATATTCTTTTTAACACCAAACATCTTGCAGATGCACACAGCACCAAGTGCGTGGAATATGATTGCAAGAAGACCTGTAACCCAAGGCAAATCATAAAATGAGCTTGGTGCACACGCCACCGGAAGAAACCATCTTCCCATTGAAACCATATTCTGTGCATCGTGTCTGAAAACAAGGCTGTCCCAATTAGGAAGCCAGCTTGTTATTTTATAAAGATGTGCAACAAGCCCCGTAAAAACTGCCGTAAAGAAACAGATTTTCCATTGAGGCAAAATATTCTTTTTTAATTTTTCTATTACCTGTTCAGGCAAAGTTACCACTCCAACCACTTTAGTTTATGCAAAAACTTGCCGTAAAGTTTGTCATACATTTTAACACCGATTATTCTTTTGATTCGCGTTGTTCTTTTTGTCACGGCAGAAGTCCACGATGCCGAATAATGATGTATTGAATATGTGTTTTTCGTTATATTCTTTTTTCCCGTATAGTAATCCATCGGGCAAAGATATTCTTCAGGAAGAAACACCATATCCATAAATGTCTGATCGGTGTTTGTTATATCCATACCAAGTCTTTTCAGCGCATCGGTATTTCTGTCAGGACACGGAGTAAGGTCATAACTTCCATCTTCAAAAAGAAACGGGATATCATCGTAATCTTTTAAAAACTCTTCGATAATCTTGTTTCCTTTTTCCGCACCGAAACCAAGTCCCGTTGCTACGATGCCTTTTTCATCAAATCCCATAAATCCATTGTTTTCAATCAACTTATCAATGGGTTTAATAATTTCAACATCGGTATCTAAATATATTCCGCCATTATCGTAGATTATTTTTAGTCTTGCAAAGTCGCTGACAAACGCCCACTTCCCTGCCTCATAAGCCTCACGCATATAGCGATTCTGCGAGAGGTCGAAATTATCTTCATTCCAGCAGATTATTTCGTAATCGGGACAATATTTCTTCCAGCTTTTTATACATTTTTTTGCTAATTTGGGAAGTTCACCTTTACCAAACCAACAGTAATGAATTACTTTAGGAATGCTCATGTTTTATTTCTCCATAATTCAATTAAGTTTTTAAATGCACCTTTGAAGAAAACAAGGTTTGTCACAATATAAAGCGGAACTATCCAGAGCGAGTGGAGAATTCCTTTCAGCAAAAGACTCACAAAGGAAAGTCCACTGAAGCTGTCCACAAAAAAGACAGCCATTATAAGAGCAAAAACTGCTCCATTCACAAGCCATAGCTTGTATGTAGCGAAAATGCTTCTTCCTAAAACCTTTTTGTTTGAATAATAAATCATCATCGTGCCTCTGTACAAGAGAGCCACAATAGTGCCAAGGATTGCACCGCAGATTCCCCATTTAAGAATTGAAACTACTGAAACTACAATATTTATTGCCATTTCCCAAATTGCGTGGGAGCGTGTTTCCTCAAACTTTCCTGAATATTCAAGAACGTGATTTGAAGGAAGTTTGCCGTTTGACAAAAGATTCATGATAACAAAAAGAATCACAAGATAAACATTAGTGTAGTTTGCATCATTTATCCCCTGCGTGTAAATCTGTATAAGAGGCAGAAGAAATACTGCCATCAATGTATATATAATGAAGGTTGACATAATGTAGAAGGTTTCATACACATCATATACCTTCATGAATTTTTCTTTGTCAATGTGAAACATCTGCCCGAGAGCAAAACTGAATCCGGAAGTGATACTCGTAATAAATGCCTGTACCTGCGAAAAGAAGATGTTGTAGATTGTATATACACTAACAACCTTGAAGTTGCACAAAAATGATAACAAAAGCACATCGGTGTTATTAAAAACCATTCCCGAAACCTGATGTACAAGAACAGATTTTCTTTGAGAGATTGCTTCAAAATCGGGTTCTGCCTTGACATTGAGCCACTTATATCTGCGTTTTGCGTGGATGTACAGATACAAAAGCTGTAAAATTGCCAGAACACAGTATGTTAGCTGAATTAAAATAAGACTGTCTGTCAGCAGAAGAACAAGTATTTTTCCGATGTTTGATAAAAGCTGAAGTATTGTTTCGGAGTTTGTTATGACATATTTTCTGCCGTCAACTTCCATAAGAATTCTGTACTTTGCCTGCACAAAATAGCTGAATAAGGATGGAAGCGCGTTGAGTATTATGAGGAAAAAGAGTACATTTGAATTTATGCTTGTCGGCACAAAATATGCATATATACCCGCTATAAGAATTACTATAACAGAATAAATAATGCCTGTTTTAAAGTAAAAGATATTTGTTGCAGAAATAATTGAGCTTGCTTTTTTGTGGTCGCGCTCTGCAACAGGTTTGTAAAGAGCCTGCATAGTAGCAAGTCCGATGCCTGCTTCAAGCAAACACATATACGTAAATATCTGTTTTATAGTTGATAAGACACCATTAACCTCAGAACCGAAATTTTCAAGGTAAAGTCTTGGAAGAAGAAAGCTCAGGACAATCAGGATAACCTGATACAAAACACCTGACAACAAGTTATATTTTATTCTGTTATCTTTTAGTCTCATCCCAAGCGCACCTCCATTCTGTCTTGATCACACTTTGTTACAAATATATTCTTCAGTAGCGTTTTCTTTATGTATTATTTTAGCAGGATTACCAATTACGATACTGTGCGGCGGAACATCAAAATTTACGAATGTCAATGGTGCAATCATAACATCCTCACCTATTTTTATGTTCCCCACGACTACTGCATTTGTGCCTATCCATGAGTTTCCTGAAAATGTTGGCGCACCTTTTCTTTCGCCACGATTTTCGTATCCTATAGTAACGCCCGTTCCTATATTCATATTTTTGCCCAGCTGTGCTTCAGGATGTATTATAACCCTTCCTGTATGCCCTATATAAAACCCTTCACCGATTTTTGTACGTGCAGGAATCTGTATTTGTGTTCT
>JAZNLD010000045.1:0-17338 GCA_045578925.1 Clostridia bacterium | reverse complement strand
TAGCCCATTTTAGCCTTGTCAGCGGTGATTTTGCCTGCATCAATCATTTCGTTAAGCTTTAAGCCAGCAGCAACACCAGCAAGGTAACGGCCTTCGTAGATAGAAGCAAATGCATTGTGGAAGTTTTCAACACCTTCTGTATGAGCAGTTGTACCTGTTGCATGACAGAACTGAACTTCGGGGAATTCCTTAGCAGCCTTCAACATATAAGGCTCATGACCGAAGCTGTTAGCGAATACGATGTCGCAACCCTGATCTGCAAGGTCTGCTGCTGCTTCGTAACATTCATTACCTTCGGGAATGTTTGTCTTAATGATAACCTGTTCTGCTGTAAGACCAAGTTCTGCTGTTGCTTCTTCAGCTGCAACAAGGAAGTTCTTGTCGTATGTAGAGTTTTCGTCGTGCAAGCAGATGAAACCAATCTTGAAATCATCGCTTACTTCAGCAACCTCTGCACCTTTGTCACCACAAGCTGTAAAAATACCAAGTGATGCCACAACCATTACTGCAACGAGAAGAAATGAAAGTACCTTTTTCATTTTTTTACCCTCCTGCCTTTCGGCTTTTCAAAATATTTATGTAAAGAACCTTTACATACTGAAATTATTTGCGGAATGAAAGAGTTGTATCTGTCATTGACTCAATAATTGCAAGTGAGTCAACGCGGATACCCTTTGCTCTGAGCTCATCTCCGCCGCCCTGAAAGCCTTTTTCAATGGCAATTGCACATCCGACAAGGCTTGCCCCTGCCTGATTTATAATATCCATAAGTCCGTTCAAGGCGTTTCCCTTTGCAAGGAAATCGTCTATGACGAGGACATTATCGTTCTTTCCAAGGTAATCCTTGCTTACAACAGCATCGTAAACATTTTTGCGTGTGAAAGATTCAACGCGCGAAGAATAAACCTTGTCAGAAATATTTCCGGACTTGTCCTTCTTTGCAAAAACTACCGGCACATTCATAAACTGTGCAGTAGCAAATGCAATCGGAATTCCCGAAGTTTCTATTGTAAGGATTTTATTCACACTGTCATTTTCATAAAGGCTTGCTATTTCCTTCCCCATTTCAAGAAGGAAAGGAACATCTATACAGTGATTAAGAAAGCAGTCTACCTTAAGGATGTCTCCGGGTAAAACATTACCCTCTTTTAATATTTTTTCTTCAAGCGCAATCACAAAAGCGTCCTCCTGAAAACAAAATAATACATTTTAGAAAATTATACCACACTAACTTTTAAAAGTCAACAAATTCCCCTTTTAAAAGCCCTCTATATTCCAACAAAAAAAACTGTCTTTTTTCGTTGGAATTTGTATTGACAAAAGTTTTTTTTAGGTTTATAATAACTATCGTTCCGGAACAACAATTAAATTTGGGGGGCTTGCGCATGCAGGCTGAGATTAAGCGTAGTGCCGCTTTGACCCGTAACCTGATTTGGATAATGCCAACGGAGGGAAATATTTGTTAAGATTTTCTTAATCGAACCCTTTGGCGGTTCGATTTTTTTGTTGGGATTATTCTTTTCACAACAAAAAATGAAAGGAATAATTATTATGAACACAACTAAAAAACTAACTGCAAGTGCCTTTATGGTAGCGCTTGCAACGGTGCTGATGTGGGTTAGTAAGCTCATCCCTGCTCCATGGCTTCAGGGTGGCAGTGTTACTATTGCATCAATGGTACCGATAATTTGTGTCGGCATACTTTTCGGCACAAAATGGGGACTTTGCTCATCACTTGCCTATGCAATTATTCAGATGATGTTTGGTTTTTACCCGCCACCAACACAGACGCTTTTATATTTCGTGCTTGTCATATTGCTTGACTACATCTTCGCATTCGGTGTGCTTGGTCTTTCCGGAATGTTCTATTCTCTTTTCGGAAAGAAAAAATTTGCAATCCCGATGAGCGCCTTTCTGGTAACTCTTTTGCGTTATATATGTCATATTATATCGGGAATACTTATATGGGGAGTATATGCTGAAGAAGGGCAAAGTGTACTTGCTTATTCGCTTATTTACAATGGTACATATATGATACCCGAAATTATAATTTCAACTGTCATAACTACGATTTTATTTAAAAGCAAAGTTTTTGAAAAATAAGAAAATGGGAAATCGGTTTCGCCGATTTCCCGTTTTTCATTTAGTTATAAAATTTACAGGATTTAAAAGATTCCAGATTATCGTTTTTGCTGTTATGATTTTTCCGATTGTTTCCACCCATGTATTTTCTTTCAACGAGGTTTCTTCATAGTGTTCGGGTAAATCCTCTTCAACGAGTACGCCCGTAAATTCATAGTCAAATCCGTCACCGTCCGGAATTTTATTGATTTCGTACTTTTCGCCAAGTTTTTCAATAGTTCCATCTTCAATAAGTTCGGACAACGCATTATTGATAACATTATAAAGCGAGGAAAAGCCCGTTCCTGCCGCTTCGTGAAGTTTTCCTTTTTCCTCAGCATTTTCATTGAATATAATCCCATATTGTTCAATACTTGTATCCGTTAATCCGTCTTCGACATATGTTACTTTTGCATTTAAATAAGGGATTGAGTAATCAACTAATTTTGCTCGTTCTTCAGTTTTTGCAATGGCTGATATGGCACAATCTACATTCCCAGACTGTACTGCAGGTATAAGAGCATCAAAAGAAAGTGCTACCCACTCAATTTCATATCCCGTTTTTTCAGCGATGCTATTCATAAGATCAATATCAAAGCCTTTTATTTCTCCATTTTCATCATAATACTCAAACGGTTTAAAATCAGGAGATATTCCTACCCTTATTTCCGCAAAGGCGGAAGTTGACATGGCAAGTAATATTATTATTGTTAAAATTACTGATAATAATTTTTTCATAGTGTTACCTCCCCACTTTTTATGCAGCGAACAGAATAAATCCGATTGTATTTGTTGCAAAGTTTGCAAACATATGTACAAGCCACGAAAGATATATGTTACCTCTCTTTTCATCAAACATATTGAAAATCATTCCACCTGCAAAAAGTCCTGCAAGTGAAATCAGTATAACGGGCAGTCCAAACCAGCCAATCATCATTGCAATATGATAAAGCGCAAAAGACAGACTGCTGAATATGTACGCAAATTTTCTTGTTGTATATTTTTTGAGTGTTATAAATGAAAATCCGCGGAAAAAGAATTCCTCTAAAAGAGAGTTTGCAAAGGATATATAAAGAGCAACCCATATAAAGTTTGATTTATTTACTCCTGTGGTTGCGGTCAGACTTTTTGTGAGCGACGAAAAATCAAATACATTTTTAAAAAGGAGATATGCTCCTAAAATAACCGCATATATTCCCAATCCTAAAGAGAAAGATATTATAACACCTTTTTTATCGGGTTTTATAAGGCTTTTCAGACTGATTTCCTTATCATAAAAGCTATATGAACACGGAATCAGAATGAACATTAGGATTTTTATTACGGATTTAGTTAAATACCCCGGCTGTATAACCGCATCTACAACGCCCATTACTATACAGGCTATTATGACAAGTGTTGAAATTTGAGTTTTTTTCATTTATGCTTTCCCCTTGTGTTTGTTCCATATACGAAATTATATCATAATAAAAATCAAACTGCAACCCATCAAAATAAAAAGCGATTGAGGAATTAGATTCCTCAATCGCTTATGTTTTTTATAATAAAATAATTTTACGGCAGGAATATTTTCACAAGGAAGTAAAGCACCGTCGGGCAAAGAAGGCATCCCATACCGGTATAGAATGTTGATGTCATCGCACCATAAGGTACAAGTTTGGGGTCTGTTGCCGCAAGACCTGATGTAGTGCCGCTTGTAGTACCCATAAGTCCGCCGAATACCATTGCCGCACGGGGAGTGTTAAGTCCGATTTTCTTTGCAAATATGGGAGTGATAAGCATTACTGCAATTGACTTGAACACGCCTACTGCGATTGAAATGGCAATAACAGCATCACTTGCACCAACTGCCGCACCTGTAACGGGACCTACAACAAACGTTGTAGCACCTGCTGCAATTGTAGTTACATCCGCTGCAGTACGATAACCAAATGCATATGCAACAAACGCACCGATAATAAATGTAAATACGATACCTACAAGAAGCGCAACAAAACCTATAACACCACACTTCTTGATTTCTGACATTTTCGCACCGAAAGCAGTTGATACGATTGTGTAATCACGAAGTGTAGAAGCACCAAGGACACCGACACCTGTAAAAATGGAAACATCGGCAAGACCTTTTGTGCCACCTGTCAATTTACCACCTATGTAAGCAAGAACAAGCGCAAGGAAAATTGCGATTGCAGAATAGTGTACTCTTCCTTTTGTAATTTTCTTTGAAATGAAATCTGAAACCATCACAACGACAGCAACAATTACAAATGACATTACGAAGGCGTTACCAACAAAAATTTTCTCGATAATGTTTGCTATTGTACTCATGCTTCTGCCTCCGTTTCTGCAGCATCTTCACTGTTTCCTGCGAATTTATTGAACAACGGAATAAGAAGAAGCATAACTACTACGACACCTACACCTAATGTAAGAGCAAGAATACCACCATCAAGAGCATGAACAACGTCTGTTGATGCACTCATCGCGATAATAACGGGGATAAACATTTCTTTCCAGAAATTAATACCCTTACTATAATCCTTGTGCAGGATTTTGTTTGCTTTTTTTGAGTTGGTAACAAGCAGAAGCAATACCATTGCAAAGCCTACGCCACCAACATCTTTACCAAGTCCGATTAAAGCACCCAGAAGTTCTCCCAATAAAGAACCGATGAATGCACAAGCGGAAAGTAACGCTACACCGTAAATCATATAAGAACCATCCTTTTCATTTTTTGCACCACATAATTATAAGACGAACGCGGTGTAAAGTCAATATTTTTATTGACCGAGGACCTTTATTACATAAGCCGCCAGTGATTTTGCAAACTCTACAAGTTTGTCACATTCAATAAATTCGTTAGGCTGATGTGCGCCACCTTTAAGCGAGAAGTCACGCCCTGCACCATAAGCAAACGCACGCGATGATCCATATTTTGAAATTACGGAAAGGTCTGAAAGACACGAACCGCAAACAACAGGCTCTACACCGATTGCCTCCTTTGATGCTTCTACCATAAGTTTTATATCTTCACTGTCGGGCTGTGTGTGAACATAGTGGAAAAACCTTGTCGCAGGTTTAAATCCGTCACCAATAATGCCGAGAGGCTGAAGTCTTTCTGAAAGTTCTTTTTCAAGTTCACCGAATTCCGCGTAAATTTCCTCTTTTGATTTATCGGTGTAGAAAACAAAGTAGACTTCGCCCTGACCGAGGTCTGAGCCTGCATTCCCTGCCTTTACACCCATATATCGAAGAGATGTTTTCGGAATTATAGTATCTTTATAAAACTCGTTATTTTCAAGTTCTGTGCTTCGCTTTTGTGCGAACTTTTCAATAACTTCAAGCACTACGGGAATTGCCATAGCGGTAGTTTTTGCACTGTCAACAGTATCTTTTGTATGGAAATGATACTTCATTTCTCCACCACCGCTGCCACAGTGCCATATCTGGTCTTTTCTGCCGTCAGCATTCAATATGCGGTTACACGGATATTTGAGAACGGTAGAAAGCGCACCATGAGATCCGCCGTACTCCTCGTCACAATAAGCCGCAAAAAGAAGATTCTTTTCAGGCATAAATCCGTTTTCCTTGAAAAGCTTTATTATAAACAGAATTGATGCTATAGCGTACTTGTCATCACAAGCGCCTCTGCCGAAAACTTTTCCATCCTTTATCTCACCTGAAAGCGGATCGCTCTCCCAGTTGGCAAGGTCACCGATTTTAACTGTATCGCTATGCCCCATAAGCATAAGCTCGTCTATGTCTTCTTCACCTTTAAAACGTGCTACAACATTATAGCGGTTCTGAAGATTCTTGCCTTCCATATAATCGGGATGTATGGTAAAATTTTCAACATCAAGCGGAGAAAAAATATCGCTTTCAAGTCCCATTTTTTCACAGAGAGAATGAATATATCTTGCACATTCTTCCTCATTGCCGCAATCTACGAAATTTTCCGAATTTATTTTTATAAGGCTGCTCAAAAGTTCAAAAAGCTCATCTTTTCTGTTGTCGATAAGAGAGCACATTTCCTTTATATTCATACTACACCTCTATATCAGATATATAGCTTCTGTGTTTTATTTCGTTTCAAATTCACCAAACTTGGTATCAAGAACAAAATCAGGCTTGATTTCACGAAGGCGCACCATATGAGGCTGTTCAATATGGATTTTCTGATGATTCTTGCTTTCCCAGATTTCTAAAAGCATAATTTCATCAGGGTCTTTTTCTGAAAAATAGTAATCATATAAAATGCAACCGTCTTCTTTTCTTACGGCATCAACAATGCCTTCTGCCTTAAGTTTTTCAATGTACTCTTCCCTTTTTCCGGGGACACATTTGAAAATAACATAAATCTTATACATAATAATTCTCCTTACTGAAGCATTCTTTTTTGTTTTTCAACGACCTTGCGGTCATATATAATTGCGCATATAACTATAATAAGCGAAATTGCAGACAACACCTGCTGGCCATAGACACGGATTCCGAAAAGCGTATTTCCGTTTCTCTGAATATTCGAGAGAATCACACTTCCGACAAGTGTAGCCAAAAAGCCTGATATACCGCTGATACTGTTCTGGATAGCCATAGCCTGAACAAGATATTCACTTTTTACATAACTATATGTAATGTTGAATTTATTTGCGTTTGTTCCCGCTATGCTTGCGTTATAGAGAACTGTATAAATTATAATAAGCCACCATAATTTTTTTGTGGTAAACATATTTATCGCAAACGCAATCGCCGCAATTACAAGTGCTCTTTCAATACCTTTGGCATACGAGCGTTTGTCAGAATAACGTCCGAACGGAACAGAGCATATAAGTCGCATTCCGTTTGCCGCAACATTTACAAGCTGAATCAGCCCCAATGACATCAGTAGGTCGTTGGTCTTGAATGTTCCCATAAACGAAGTGGTCATACACGAAGCGACACTCCACATTGTAAGAAGAATGATGACGCTTCTGTAGTTTTTGTTTCCTATTGTGTTTTCAAGAACATCCTTAAGCGGAATTTTATCGGTCTTGTCTGATAATGGTGCGTTTTTAATTGACATAAGACTGATAAAATTAAAAACGTTCAGTACTATCAATAGCATAATTATAAATACAAAGCCGCCGCGCATATTTCTTGCAGCCTCATAGTTATCCACTATAACACCGATTACAAGTGTGAAAATCATACCGCAGACAAGAGAAATCATTTCCTTTACCGCTGAAAAAGATCCTCGTTTATGAGGGTCTACATAGGAATTCGCCCACTTGAAAAGTATTGATGATACAATGTATTTTGAAAAATACATAATGACGATTATACCCATTATAATCAGGGTTTTTCCGCTTCTGCTCATTTTAAGGAAAGGAACACAGTAAGCAAAAATGTACAAAAGCTGACTCATCGAGTCAAAGAAGACTACCGTTCCTTTTACATTTTTAATTCTTGCAACAAGCTCAATTGACAAAAGCTGAAACAAGAACGCAAATGACACAAAGGATGATATAATTCCTATCAATGCATCGCCTATACCGATATTTGTAAGCAGTTTCGCAAGGAATGCGTCTGTCAGCAAAAGCGATATAAGATATTCAAATGTACATTGCGCCGAATATGCTATTCTTGAGCGTTTGTATGCAGATGATGAAAATTCATCTGTCTTTTTTTCGACTAAACTCATTTAAATCACTCTTTCATATTTGATTTATACCAACATCATAATTGCCGTAAGAACTATCAGAAATCCAAAGTTGAATGCAGAAAACATTCCTATGTAATACATTGTTCTTCCGGGATTGTTTTTCACATATTCCCTGAAGGTTATAAGACTTGCAAGAGAAGCAATCAATGTTCCGACTCCGCCGATATTTACACCGACTAACAAATCAGCATAATTTTCAGTAAATCGCGAAAGTAATATCGCCGAGGGAACATTACTTATAAACTGACATGAAACAACGCTGAAAAGCAGCCTGCATATTCCTTGTCTACAGGGATGATGAAGCTTGTAATTACTGCCGCCAGAAGTGCTATGCACATAACTGAATTCTTTTTAATAAATGCAATTTCCTTTGACATGAAACTTATTTTTTGTTCTTTCATCGTCAGTTCTTCTCCATACAATTAAGCATCTATCTCTTTACCAGCGTACAATCCTATCATAACACGCACACAAAGTCAATACTTCTGTCAAATTTGTCCGCAAATAAAATATGCGGTAGAATTCTACCGCATATTTTAATATGAAATTATTATTCCCTCTTTATCAGCATAGAAGCTGTTAAGTCCGCGTGTCGGAAAAATTGTTATATTAAGTGTTTCGTCAATTTTCAAAAATTCTTCTTTTATTGTAAGGGCAAGTTCTTCGTTCATACAATGGCTTATTACAATATCTTTTCCGTAAATCCCCTTTTCTTTTATAAGCTCAAGCATTGATGAAATTGCCTTTTTCTTTCCGCGCACCTTTGCGTGAACTGAAATTCTTCCTTCAACCTCAAGACCTACGCCCCAGAAGTTAAGGCTTGCTGCAAGAATGCCTGCAAGCTTACTTACTCGTCCTGATTTTACAAGGTTATCAAAACAAGAAAGTGTAAATACCGTATTTATAGCTTTTGCATATTCCTGTGCTTTTTTTATCACTTCTTCGAATGTTTCACCATTTTCTATAAGCTCGGTTATTTTGCGGACTACCAGAACAGATGCGGGTCCCGTCGCACAACCGTCGACTACCGAGGCGTTTGTTCCGGGATTTTCTTCTTTCATAGTAGTTGCTGCAATATTTGCACTTGAGTAGCTTCCTGAAAGGTTTTTAGAAACGGTTACACATATATTGTTTTCCCCGCTTTTCATTTCATCCTTCCATGACTGGGGTGAAGGGCATGCAGTTGAGCTTGCTTCTTTACTTTCCTTCATTTTTTCAACCATTACAGCTATATCAAGTGTTTTATCGTCTGTGAATTCACGATTTTCAATAGTTATATAAAAAGGAACGCTTTTATAAGTAATATCTGTATTTTCTTTTTCAAGCGAAAAAAGGTCACAACCCGAATCGCATATAATATTCCACTTCATAAAAATAACCTCCATACTTTTGGTTAGTATAGAGGTTATCACAAAGAAGTATTCAGTTCGTAAATTTAAATTTCCTTTTTGTTTACATTCAGTTTACCAAGCACGACCGTAAAAAGGCTACCTTCGCCGAGGGCGCTTTCTGCCTTTATAGAGCCGTTACAAAGTTCACAGATACGCTTTGAAATAGCAAGTCCAAGTCCGAGTCCCTGTCTTGAGTGGGAAACATCGCCCTGAAAATATGGCTCAAAAACATGCTTCAAAGTTTCTGCATCCATACCCTCACCCGAATCGGCGATGTTAAGAATTATTTCTTCTTCATTCTCCTCAAGGGAGAGTGCTATTTCTCCACCTTTCGGCGTATGGTCAATCGCATTTGAAATAAGATTCAGCCATAAATGCTGCATAAGCTCGCGGTTGCCCTTGTATATGACTTCAGGCAATGCACAGGTGAACTCTATCCCCTTTTCAAGCCACTTTTTTGAAAGGATGATTGAACACTGGCGTATCTGCTCGCTGAGGTCATAGTCTTCAATATCAGTTACAATCTGCTGGGTTGAAAGTTTTGAAAGCAGAATTGTATTTGTCGCAAGCTTTGAAAGGCGGTTTGTTTCTTCTATAATTATTTTGAGGTATTCTTCGCGTTCAATATCTGTAAGATTTTTATCAAGAAGCAGTTCTGCAAAACCATTTATTGACGCAATAGGCGTTTTGAATTCGTGCGAATAACTGTTTATAAAGTCGTTACGAAGAATCTGTACGCTTTTAAGTTCTTCACACATCTTGTTGAAGTTCGCATATACCTGTGCAAGTGCATATTTCTTTTTAAGCGGTATCTGATAATCAAAATCGCCCTCCGCAAGATGCTTTATCCCTTCGGACAGAATTTTGATTTCACGAACGCGCAGACGATAAAAAACCATATTTATCGGAACAAGTACGACGATAATAAAGAGCATCGTTCCTATAAGTTCAAGCGATGCTCCGAGATAAATCCCCTGTACCCCGAAAAAGTCACTTACAAGCCAGGTCATAAAGTAACTGCCCAGAACAAAGGCAATTACCACCGAAAAGGATTGCACGAGATACTGCGGTATTATTTTATTTGAATATTTTGATATATCGCGTTTTTTCACAAAAACACTCCTCTTTCAAAGTGATGCCTTATAACCAAGTCCCTTGATAGTCTGGATATTGATTTCCGGCATATTTTTAAGACGGTTTCTGAGTCTGCTGATGTGAGTTTTTATTGTTTCCTCACCACTTTCACTACTCATTCCCCATATACTGTCAAGAAGCTGTTCTTTCGAGAAAATCTGATCCGGATATGAAAGCAATTTAAAAAGCAGGTCAAATTCCTTTTTCGGAATTTCAATATATTCACTATCGGAATAAACCGCGTATTTTTCGGAATCTATAGTAATATTTCCTATCACAATCTTTTTTTCCTGATTTATATTAGCACGGCGAAGAAGAGCATTTGTTCTCCACAACAGTTCATCGCTGCTGAATGGTTTGGTCATATAATCATCCGTTCCGAGTGTAAAGCCTTTTTGCTTGTCGCTTATCGTTTCCTTTGCAGTTAGAAATAAAAACGGCATATTATACCCTTCTTCACGTAGTTTTGACAAAAGCTCATAGCCATCCATGTTGGGCATCATTATATCCGCAATTATGAGGTCAATTCCGCCTTTATGAATAACATCAAGTGCCTCTTTTCCGTCACACACAGTTTTTACGGTATAATAGTCTTTAAGTCGCGCCGAAGTAAGAAGGCGCATATTTCTGTCATCATCCACTACGAGTATAGTAGCCATTTTTTCACCTGCCTATCTTTTAAAAGTTCCTGCAACGCATACTTTTCCATCCTGATTTTTAAGGTGGATATAGTATCCGTTATCAATTTCCGTTATGCATACATCAAGCTCTTCACCCAGATATGCGGAATTAGGATATATAAGGCTGATTTCCTTAATTTCAAAATCAAACGGGAGCGCGTCCATTAAAAGCTCTGCCCCTTTCTGATTGTTGAGGTGCTTATTCGTATCAAGTTCTTTATTTGATACACGCACTTTATAAGAACAAGGTACATCCTCAATAATTTCAGGACGCTGATATGTAAAGAATTCATCACCCTCAAAATCGTAATGCTCATAATCATCCGTCATTTCTTTGGGGACTTTTGCAAGACGCATTCTTTCAGTATCAAGAAGGCACCAGTTAGCAATGCTTTCTGCAACTGTCTCATTATTTTGCTTTATTACACATCCACGCTCGGAAACAACTCCACGCAAGCTTTTTACCGCTGTATACGCCTCAATGGGAGATGATGTCTTCACGCTCTTTTTAAAGCGTACATTCATTCCCTGTAAAAGCCACGCTCTGTTCATATTGCGGAGCGTTTCTATACCGAAACCTGCAAATTCAGAATTGCGGATTGCAACTTCCTGAATTGCATTTAGTATGGTTGAAACCTTTACAGTGTCAAAATCTTTAAAATCACTATATCTTATATCATACAGATATTTATACATAAATTACCCCCAGAATTCCTTTCTGCCCGTTGAAATCGCAAAAGCGCCTGCTGAAATCACCGACTCAATCTCGTCAACTGTTTCTATAAGTCCACCTGCAACAATTGGAACATTAAGTGTTTTCTTAAGTTTTTCTACAACCTTACAAACTGTTCCGGGCATAATTTCTATCATATCTGCTTTGGAAGATTTTGCTGTTTCTTCAGTTGTACTTACGGATTGTGAATCAAGAATAAAGAATCGCTGAACGGCGAAAAGCCCTTCTTTTTTTGCCATTTTTATAGCGGCGCTACGAGTACTGATAATTCCGTCGACGCCCTGTTTTTTGGCAAAACGAATTCCGTACTCATCTTTTCCTATTCCCTCGGCAAGGTCAATATGTATGAACAGTTTTTTTCCTGCACCATGCACTATTTCCGCTTGTTTTTCAAGGGTTTCTATATTTGGAGCAAGCATAAATATAATTTCCGCTTTTGATTTTGCGGCACATACAAGTTCTTCCTGACTTCGCGCGGCGGCGATTATCCTTACTTTATCCATAGATGCCTCCAGATAAATTTTAGTCGGCATTGCTTACTGCAACCACCTTACTTCCGAACACATCTTCAATTATAACATCCCCAATGCCGATTGGCAAGTGCGGGTTTGTTTTATTTATAATTTTCATTGCCTCAAACATTTTTTCTTTAGGAATTGGTGTAGCTGTCTTTACGGGTATAATAGTTCCATCCACACATCTTACAGTAGTTGTGATAGTACGCATCGGTGAAATACATTCTGTTTCAGCATATACTTTTCCGCGAGGGCAGGTATTACCTGTAACAAGAACTACCTCTCCCCCTTCTATTTCTGCAACGAGACTGCACCCGATGGGACACACTATACAAGTTAATTCTCTTTTCATTTCTTACGCCTCCTCAAGTCTGAAAACAAGCTCGTTACAGTTTTCAAGCAGTTCTTTCTTTATTTTTATACTTTCCATTTCACCGGGTGCAACCTTGGGTCTTTTTTTTGCAAGGACAAGATTTTCCCCATCATATACATTGATTTTTACGTTGCGGAAAACATCGCTGACACGGAAATATACCGTAACATCTTTATTTTTTGTTATTACCTGCGGAACTGTATATCTTACTTTTCCGTCTGTTTTGATATTTACATTTATTTTTTCTTCGCTGACATTATTTATGTAATCTGCCGCACTGTGTCCTGCGATTTCAGCTTCCTCGGAAACAAAGTCAACAAGGTCGTGAACATGAAGGACATTTCCGCACGCAAATATACCTTCGCAATCAGTTTGTCTGTCCTGATCAACAATAGCGCCGTTTGTTATGCGGTCAAGAGAAACGGATGCACTCTTTGTAAGTTCGTTTTCGGGGATAAGTCCAACCGAAAGCAAAAGTGTATCACACTCAATATATTCACGGGTTTCTTCAATAGGTTTTCGGTTTTCATCAACTTTTGCTATTGTAACACCGCAAAGACGTTCTTTTCCGTGCACCTCAACTACTGTATGGCTTAGTTTAAGAGGAATATCAAAATCGTTTAAGCACTGCTCAATATTTCTTGCCAGACCGCCTGAATAGGGCATCAATTCGCAAACTGCTTTTACTTTTGCGCCTTCAAGAGTCATTCTGCGAGCCATAATAAGACCGATGTCGCCTGAACCTAATATTACAACGGTCTTTCCCGGCATATATCCTTCAATATTTACAAGTTTCTGTGCTGTTCCTGCACTGTAAATTCCTGCGGGACGCGTTCCCGCTATATTAAGCGCACCCTTTGCTCTTTCACGGCATCCCATTGCAAGAATGATAGCCTGCGCCTGTATCTGAAAAATACCGTCTTCGCTATTTGTAGCAGTTACGATTTTATCCTCGCTTATATCAAGCACCATTGTATTGAGCTTTACGGCTATACCAAGCTCGCGCACCTTTTTTTCGTATCTCCATGCATATTCAGGACCTGTAAGTTCTTCACCGAATTTATGAAGCCCAAATCCGTTATGAATACACTGCTGAAGTATACCTCCGAGCGAGCTGTCACGCTCTAAAATCAGAATATCGCGTATACCTTTTTCGTATGCGGCAATTGCGGCACTCATACCTGCAGGACCGCCACCAATTATAACTAACTGTGTCATTTTAGTTTGCCTCCTTCGTCTTTCCTGTAATGAGTTTTGAATTTCCGCCGCATTTTGTAATTTCTTCTGCAGAAACATTCATTTCTCTTGCAAGAAGTTTAATGATGTACGGAGAGCAGAAACCTCCCTGACATCTTCCCATCTGCGCTCTTGTACGGCGTTTCACGCCATCAAGGTCTGTCGGTCTGGGGTTTGTGCGGATTGCTTCTAAAATTTCACCTTCGGTAACGCCTTCACATCGGCAGATAATTCTTCCGTATGTACTGTCTTTTCTGATTATTTCATTCTTTTCTTCAATAGTTGCTTCGCGGAAAGAGTGCATTGCTTTTCTTATCGGATTGTAGTTTTCCTTTTCCTTAAGTTCAACGCCTTGTTCTGCCACCAAATCTTCTACCATAAGAGCAATCGCAGGTGCAGCTGAAAGACCGGGCGACTCTATTCCTGCTACATTTATAAATCTCTCACGGGGAGAATTTATTATAAAATCTCCTGTACTTCCCGTTGCACGAAGTCCTGCAAACGAAGTTATTGTTTTATTATAAGGAATGCCCATTACATTCTCGTTTGCCTGAGTAATAATTTCTGAAAGTCCCTGGGGAGTTGTTTTAATGTCTTCTTTATCGGCTATATCAACAGATGTTGGGCCTGTAAGAAGATTTCCGTCAACTGTAGGCGAAACAAGTATACCCTTACCCATTTTTGAAGGAGTTCTGAAAATTGTATGCGAAATTATATTTCCGCACTCCTTGTCAAGAAGTATGTATTCACCACGACGAGGTGTGATTGTGAAGGAATTATCCCCTACCATGTTTGCAATTTTATCGGCATATAAACCCGCTGCGTTTATGACAAGTTTTGCTTTTACACTTTCTCTGTCCGAAACAAGTTCATAGCAGTCATCTGTTTTTTCTATTGCCTTTACCTCAAATCCTGTTTTCAGCTCGGCGCCGTTGTCCATGGCATTGCCGGTTGCCGCAACAGCAAGCTCGTACGGACATACAATAGCACCTGTCGGAGCATAAAGAGCGCAGATAACATCATCGGAAATATTAGGCTCAAGCTTTTTTAGTTCTTCCTTTTCAACGATTTTAAGACCTTCTACGCCATTTTTATTTCCGCGGATTAAAAGTTCCTCAATCATTTTGCAATCATCGTCGTTAAAGCCGATTACGAGTGAACCGTTATTCTTATACTTTACGCCAAGTTCATCGGTTACCTTTTTCATCATTTTAGAACCTTCAACGTTGAGTTTGGCCTTGAGCGAGCCTTCCTTTGCATCGAAGCCTGCGTGAACTATTGCAGAATTTGCTTTTGTTGTAGCATTCGCCACATCATTTTCCTTTTCGAGAATGCAAATGCTGATATCATAGGCCGAAAGAGTTCTCGCAATCATTCCACCTATCACGCCAGCACCGATAATTGCTACATCATACATAGTATTATTCCTCCTTAGAAAATAAAAAAAGGCGCACCAAAACAGACCTATATCTGTTTTGATACGTCTCCAAATCTCTGTATCGTTAGTATTTTACTCTTTTTAAAGCTATTTGTCAAGGATATCTTCTTTATTGACAAAACATTTTATTTATATTAAGATATAAATAATTAAAAAAGGAGGAATTAACTATGAAAAAGTTACTTGCACTCTTCCTCGCATTGGTGATGACATTTATGACTTTCAGCGTTCTTGCAGAAGGTACATACACAGCATCAGACTGGGCGAAGGAAGAACTTAAAAAGGCCGAGGAGAATGGCCTTATTCCCGAATCACTTAAAGATGCGGATTTGACAAAACCCATCACAAGAGCAGAGTTTGCGGCAGTTTCTGTACTTCTTTTTGAAAAAATCTCACTTCGCAAAGCTGAAAAGGCCGGAACAAATCCTTTCACAGACACAACTGATGAATATGTATTGAAGGCGCTTGAACTTGGTGTAACAACAGGTACAGGCGCAACTACATTTGACCCCGATGCTCTTCTTACTCGCGAGCAGGCTGCTGCTATGCTTACACGTGTTTACAAAAAGCTTACAATTAACGGTTGGAACATCGCAAAGGATGGAGAATTTAAGATTGATTACACTGCTCCCGCAAATTTTGCCGACGATGCTGACATTTCAGCGTGGGCAAAGGATTCCGTTTACTTTATGGCATCCAAAAACATTATAAACGGTGTTGGTGATAACAAATTCGCTCCCCAGAATAATGCATCACGTGAACAGGCAATCATCATTGCTTCCCGCATGACAGGTCTTGACTATAAGCTTGCTGATGGCATTGCAACTCTTGACCCTTCAGAAGAAGTGCGCGAGGAACCTGAGATTCCTACTGAAAAAGAAACCTTCACAATCGGTCTTATCGGCGGTTCTCTTACAGAAGGTGGTGCTGCATGGATAAGAATGACAAAGCTCTACCTTGAAGAAAAGATGCCCGACAAGGAAATCGTTACAATCAATGCAGGTAAAGGTGGCACCCGTTCAAACTACGGTGCAGCACGCTTTATGGAAGATATCGGTCAGTACAATCCCGACCTTGTGTTCATTGAATTTTCTGTAAATGACTGCGGTAATGATTACGATCTTTACAGTGCTTATGCAGAAGCAATGCTCCGTCAGTGTCTTTCTCTTCCCAAAGTTCCTGCAGTAATTTTCCTTCATGCTCCTCATGCGTCAAGAGTTGGTGATTTTTCCGAGTGTGTGGAAACTATAGCTGCAAAAGACAGAGTTGCTGTTAAATATGGTGCGGGCATTATAAACGCTCACGAATTCCTTGAAAAAGAATACAATCGTACAAAGAGCGAAAAAGGCTATAAGAATTACGAAGAATACCTTGCTACAATGTACAATAAAGCAGGCAGCACTTTTGATAACCACGCAGGTTATAACAAGTATGGAGAAGCTATCATCGAAGCATTTGAGAAAGACGGTTACGAAACATACCTTACTCCTATCAAGGATTCAGGATATCTGAATTCTGCTCAGAGAAGTACTATCGATGCAAAGTATAACTATATTTACACAAACGATTCAAGAATGCTTTATTCAGGCAGCTGGAAGACTTATCACAAATCTTCAGAAATTCCTACATATGATAATGCGGCAACAATTAGCGCAAAATTCTTCTCTTACCCCTACTTCCCCAATGGAATCAAGCAGGTAACAAATGAAAAAGCCGCAATCAGATTCACTTCAAGTGCAAAGGCTATTGCTCTTAACTATAACATTTCTCCCAATGGTATGAATGCAACAGTTTATGCCGAAAATCAAGAGGTTGGTAAATTCACGACTAGTAAGGTAGCTGATAAAATTAACGCTATGTCAAACTGGGTAACTCTTCCCGGAGATGGAAAAGCGCATACAATTACTATCGTTCTTGATGAACCCACGGTTGATAACTACATATTCAGATTCGGTGCAATCATTGAAAGAAACTGATAATTAAACAAAAGCACCTTCCGAAAAAATTTCGGAAGGT
>JAZNLD010000044.1:0-13637 GCA_045578925.1 Clostridia bacterium | reverse complement strand
CATGTTGACAGAAGTATTGAAGAACCAGAAGTTTTCCTTAAAACAAACATTCTCGGTACTCAGGTGCTTATGGATGCATCCCGTGAATTTGAGGTAAAGAGATATCATCAGGTTTCAACTGATGAGGTTTACGGCGACCTTCCGCTTGACCGTCCCGACCTTTTCTTTACGGAAGAAACTCCAATTCACACTTCAAGTCCGTACAGTGCTTCAAAAGCAGCGGCAGACCTTCTTGTTTCTGCATATCATCGTACATATAATTTCCCTGCAACGATTTCTCGTTGCTCTAATAACTATGGCCCTTATCATTTCCCCGAAAAACTTATTCCGCTTATGATAGCAAACGCTCTTGCGGAAAAACCGCTTCCCGTTTATGGTGAAGGGCTCAATGTGCGTGACTGGCTATATGTTGAAGACCATTGCAGCGCGATTGACCTTATCATTCATAACGGCAGAATTGGTGAAGTTTACAATATCGGCGGACATAATGAAAAGGCTAACATTGATGTTGTTAAAATCATCATAAAAGAGCTTGGCAAGAGTGAAGACCTTATAACTTATGTTAC
This sequence comes from Clostridia bacterium, assembly GCA_045578925.1. GTDB lineage: Bacteria > Bacillota > Clostridia > UMGS1883 > UMGS1883 > UMGS1883. Next base: position 13,071 of record JAZNLD010000044.1, on the reverse strand, counting down.
AGACCGCAAGGGCCACGATATGCGTTATGCCATTGACCCTGCAAAAATTCATCGTGAGCTTGGCTGGCTTCCTGAAACAAAGTTTGACGATGGTATCAAAAAAACTATACAGTGGTATCTTGACAACAAGCCGTGGTGGGAAAATATCATCAGCGGTGAGTACAAGGAATACTACAAAAAAATGTACGACAACAGATAAGTCATTTTGGCTTTGCTGAAGTAGTTCGTTGGCAGAAAGAGGTTTTAGAATGATTCGTATGATTCGTATGATATGGTCAAAGCTTTCGGATACATTTTTAAGATTGGGTGGAACGGTTAATTACGCCAGAAAAAAAGGTGTAAATGTCGGTAAAAATGTAACCATAATGTCTAACCCTTGTTACAGCAGTGAACCCTACCTGATTACAATAGGTGATAATTGCAGATTGTCAATAGGTATTACATTTTTAACACATGACGGTGGAACATGGGTTTTCAGAAACTGTGATGAATATAAGCATATTGTGAAGTTTGGCAAAATAGTCATAAAGGAAAATTGCTTCATTGGTGCTAATGCAACCATTATGCCCGGAGTTACAATAGGTCCGAATTCCGTAGTCGCGGCGGGAAGTGTCGTGACAAAAGATGTACCGCCAAACTCTGTCTGGGGTGGTGTTCCAGCAAAGCACCTCAGAACTTTGGACGAATATATCGCAAAATGCGTAGAAGAGTGTCCGGAGTATGATGTGGAAAATCTGAAAAGGAACAAAAAAGAAGAAGTGCTTAAAATGATGAATGGAAGATAATTTATGAACGATATGGGAAAATTCACCTGGAAAGATGTGATGAAGTACCGCAACTTCCTTTTCGGATTTGCAGCGGTATGGATTGTGTTTTTCCATATACACGATATGATAAGAGTTCCGCACAGCGGATTTTTGGCAAGGTTTCTGCACCTTGGAAATATCAGTGTTGATATATTTGTGTTCTTATCCGCAGTGGGACTGAGTTACTCCATTGAAAATAATTCCCTGAAGGAATTTTATAAAAACCGATTCCTTAGGTTGTGGGTGCCATTTCTTATAATCTGTGTGCCGTATTATATGTGGCGTGACAGCGTAACGGGAATAACACTCGAAAGAGTATGGTGCTTCATTCTTGACATAACCGCAACTAATTTCTGGCTCAAGGCGAAAGTTCCGTTCTGGTATGTTTCACTTGCAACTGCTATGTATATTTTCTATCCTTTGCTCTATAAGCTTTACCGCAAGGATAAAAGGTATCTGGTGCTGTTGGGAATAATATGCGTAGCTATAGAAATCATACTTGTTCAAGGCGGTATTTACACCTATTCGGAAAAAGCACTTTCACGAATTCCCATAATACTGATAGGAATATATATGTCGGACATAATAAAGGAAAAACGCGAAATAAAAAGAAAGGGACTTCTTTTAAATGCGCTTATCTTTGCAGTGTCACTTGCGGTATATATCGTGCTTGACCCGATTGTGCACGTCATGTATAAAAGGTTTATCTATGCATTTATGACAGTACCGATGATTGTTCTTCTGGCTTATGCTATGGAAAAATTAAAAGCGATAAAAATAGGGGAGAATATATATAAATTCTTTTGCTTTTTCGGTGGCTTTTCACTTGAACTTTATCTTGTTCACAACGGAATAACGCGTATTCTGAAGTATTATGACCTCAGGCATTATCCACCATACACATACTATCTGTGGATATTCCCTGTTTCCATTGTAATTGCGTTAGCAGCAAGCAAGGCTGCCGGGAAAATAGTAAATAAAGTACAGAAATAACAACTGACAAAATGAAAGAATGTGACGGGATGGAGAAAAATTACGGGATTAATTACATTCGTGGAATAAGTGCTGTTTTAGTAATGCTCTATCACTATACAACAAGGTATTTTGATGTGATGTACGATATGGGCGCAGAGCACAGCCATATCGGAGTATGGTGGGGATGTTGGGCAGTAAGTGTATTTTTCATTATCAGCGGGTTTCTTACCGTAGCTAATATCAATGATTCACTTACAGTTAAAAAGTTTGCGGTCAAACGTGTGACCAGACTTTATCCGGCATATTGGACGGCTATTATCCTTACCACCGTTGTAACTTATGCCTTGAATTCAACTTTGAAAATTGATTTGGTTTCAACAGCATTTAATTTTACTATGTTGCAAGGCTTTGTAGGCGTACCATGCGTTGACGGAGCTTATTGGACATTGCGATGCGAGTTGTGGTTTTATGTGATTATCGGAATGACGCTTTTTATCAAAAAAAAGAACTATACGGTTTTTGCAACAATCTGGCTTATGATGATTATCCTTCAGGATTGGATTTTTGCAATAATTGGAATTGATGGTGCACTAAATACTATTGCAAAACTCGTTCTTTTATCCGATTGGGCAAGTACCTTTATAATCGGTATGTCGCTTTATGCTGTCTACAACAATAAGAAAGACTATATGGCATACCTGAACCTGGGACTTTGTCTTGCTATTGAATTTGCGAACCGTTCGTTGAACAGATTTGTATTTACTTCTTTTATAACGGCTCTTATCTATGTTCTTATCGTAAAAAAAATAAAATTCAAATATGATAAAGTTCTTAATTTCCTTGCAGCAATCTCATTCCCATTGTACCTGATTCATCAAAAAATCGGATATATAATTATCCAACTGATTGAAAAACAACTGGGCAGTCAGGAGATGGGTGTTGTGCTGGCATCAGGTGTATCAATTCTGATAGCTTATCTTATTCATAAGTTTATTGAAATACCTGCAGGAAAGAAACTGCAAAGAAAGTTTTTGGGGAACTGAAAACATAATTTATAATCTTAAAATCTATGTAAAAGGAAAATGAAAATGAAAATGAGTAAAGAAATATCATTTTGTCCTTACCGCGTGTGCCCTTTGGGTGCACACATCGACCATCAATATGGTGTTGTAAGCGGTTTTGCCATTGACAAAGGCATCGAAATTGAATACGAAAAAACAGACGACGGAAAGATTTATCTTGAAAGCAGCGACTTTGAAAAAAAGGTAGAGTTTGTGTTTAATAAAAATTTTGAAAAGGAGAATGACTGGGCAGATTATCTGCGTGGTGCAACTGCTTCGCTGAAGAGAAATCACGACCTTTCATACGGGGTCAGAGCCTATGTGAAAGGTAGTCTTCCCATCGGCGGACTTTCGTCTTCTGCTGCTGTAATAATCGCGTTTTTGAACGCTCTTTGCCGTGTTAACGGAATAAAACTTTCTGAAAAAGAAATGGTTATGACAGCTCTTTGGGCAGAAAATGAATTCGTTGGTGTAAGCTGCGGAAAACTTGACCAGTCGTGTGAAATATACTCTAAAAAGGATCATCTTTTGTATATAGATATGAAGGAAGATTCGTATGAGCTTATCCCTGCAAGTTCAGGTATGCCGAAATTCAAGATAGCGATATTTTTCAGTGGTCTTGAAAGAAGCCTCGTCGGAAGTCAGTTCAATATGCGTGTGGACGAGCTTAAAAGTGCGGCATATATGCTGAAAGCCGTTTCCGGTATGGAATATGGTAAGTTTGCAGATACCCGTCTTCGTGATGTTCCGCGCGAAGTTTTTGAAGAGTATAAAGACGCTCTCCCTGAAAACTGGAGAAAGAGAGCAACTCACTACTACTCTGAATTTGAAAGGGTGGTAAAAGGTGCCCAGGCGTGGAAAAACGGCGACATTAAAACCTTTGGAAAACTTTCTTTTGAAAGCGGAGAAAGCAGTATAAGAAACTTTGAAACAGGCTCTCCACAGCTTATAAAAATTCACGAAATAATGCAGGAAACTGACGGAATATATGGCGGAAGATTCAGCGGTGCGGGATTCAAGGGCTGTGCAATGGCACTTGTAAACCCCGATTTTGAGGAACAGATAAGAAGAGAAGTAACACAAAAATATCTTAAGGCATTTCCCGAACTTGAAGGAAAGTTCGGCGTTTACTTTGCACAGACTGCAGACGGCATAGAACTAAACTAAAGGAAGTAGATATTATGGCAGCTTTTAAAAAATACGACGGAAGCAAAAAAATACTTGTAACAGGTGCGGCAGGCTTCATCGGTTTTCATCTTTCGAAAAGAATTCTTGATGAAGGTGGAGAGGTAATCGGTTTTGATAACCTCAACGATTACTATGAAGTTTCACTCAAGGAAAGCCGTCTTGAAATCCTTGACAAGTACGAAAAATTTACTTTTATAAAGGGGAACCTTGCCGATAAAAGCGCAATTGAAAATATATTTGAAACCTACTGTCCCGATATTATAGTAAACCTTGCTGCACAGGCAGGTGTGCGCTATTCTATTGACAATCCCGACGCTTACATTGAAAGCAATATTATCGGTTTCTATAACATTTTAGAAGCGTGCCGTCATCATAAAATTGAGCATCTTATCTACGCATCAAGCTCATCTGTATACGGAAATCAGAAAAAGACACCTTTTTCAACTGACGACAATGTCGACCACCCGATAAGTCTTTATGCGGCAACAAAAAAATCAAACGAACTTATGGCATTTACCTACAGCCATCTTTACAAATTCCCGTCAACGGGACTTCGCTTCTTTACGGTGTATGGACCTTACGGCAGACCTGATATGGCATATTTTTCTTTTACAAAGAAGATTATGAAGGGTGAAACAATCAAAATCTTCAACGACGGCGATATGTATCGCGACTTTACCTATGTTGATGACATCGTGCAGGGCATTATGAATATGCTTTTAAATCCCCCTGCACCCGATGAAAATGGCGATTGTGCCAAGGTTTATAACATCGGTAACAACAATCCGGAAAAGCTTATGTACTTTATCGAAACTCTTGAAAAAGCAATCGGCAAAACTGCGGAAAAAGAATATCTTCCCATGCAGCCCGGCGATGTTTACCAGACCTACGCCGATGTGACCGAATTGCAGAAGGATTTTGATTTCAAACCCTCAACTTCAATTGAAGAGGGACTTTCTAAATTTGCGAAATGGTATTTTGAATATTACGGAGAAAAATGATGACACAGGATTTTACAAATATGCTCTACCTCTTCGGTGCGGCAGCACTGGGTAAAGAGGTCAAAACAGAATATTGTAAAAATTTAAGTAAGATACGCGAGCTTTCTCTTATGCAGGAAGTATGGGACGTCGTGTATAGTGGAGTGCGCCCTGAAATAGAATCGGGCAAGGTTAAAATTCCGCCTGAAATCTATACGGCGCTCGAAAAAACTTTTCTTTCAAATGTAGGACTCAATATTCAGAAAATACAGTTTAATCTTTCATCGCTTCGCGCTCTTGAGGAAAACGGCATAAAGTGTGCAGTGCTCAAAGGTATAACTATTTCAAGGCTTTATGCAATGCCTGAAGCACGCGTTTCAAGTGATATGGATATTCTGATTGAGGAAAAAGACGAGGCAAGTGCAGTGAAAATCCTGACACAGCTGGGATATGACTGCGAGGAGCGTTCAAAATATGACCATCATATGAAGGCAACTCACAAAACAGGTGGTCTTTTAGAAGTTCATGTTGCACTTCATTCAGCTCCGACAAACGATATAATTCTTGACGACGAGATTCGCTATAACGAAGAATTTCATCGCCTTCCCGACGGAACATATACCCTCGGAATTCAGGATAATCTTGTCTACCTTTCAGCACATCTTATAAAGCATCTTATAAACGATGCAACAGGTGTAAGGCAGATGATGGATATTCTTTTATATATGAAAGAATATGAAAATGAAATTGATTGGGATAAATATAATTCCCTTATGAAAAAGCTTGGTTATTATACACTTATCCGCGTAATAAAAGGGGTAGGCGTAAAGTATTTCGGAATGGAATTTGCCGATGCCATAACCGAGGGGCATGGAATAGAAGAGCTTCTTGAAGATTGTGAAATCGGAGGAGCTTTTGCAAAAAATGAGAAGGAGAGAGAAAGATTTTACGCAATCTTTACTCAAAGGCGATCAAAAAGAGGAACGGTAGATTATCTTTTATACAGACTCTTCAAAAGTGAACGCAGTATTTTTGCGCTCTTATTCCCGCCCGTATCTGCAATAAAAGCGCGTTTTCCCTATGTGGAAAAGTATCCGATAATGCTTCCTTTCGGTTGGGTGCATCGCTTTGTTCAGATTTTTCTGAAAACATCGGGAAAAGAAGTGCCAAAAACCGAAAAAGATATAAAAGAAAACGATGTAATTGCAAGAAGAATAAAAATGGCAGAAAAATTAGGAATGTTTAAAACAGAGGATAACAAATGAGTTTACTGATGCTTAAAGAAGTTTCAAAAAGCTTTGGCGAAAGAGTGCTTTTTGAAAATGTTTCATTTAACATTGAAAATACTACGAAGATGGGTTTTATCGGCTCAAACGGTGTAGGAAAAACGACATTGTTCCGCACAATACTCGGTGAGGAAGATTATACGGGTGACATCGTAAAATCTTCCGAGCTTCATATCGGTGTTATGGAGCAGACACCCCCATCTTCCGAGAGCCTTACTGCGTATGATTACACGCTTGAGGTTTTTTCGCGCTTCTTTGAAATAGAAAAAGAAATGGAAATGATCCGCCTTGCTCTTGAAAAGGGCGAGGGCGATACAGCTCGTCTTATAAACAGGCAGGAAGCACTCAACACCGAATATATACGCGGAGAAGGACTTACTTACCGTGCAAGAACACGCAGTATGCTTCTCGGCCTGGGCTTTCTTGAAAGTGAAATCAATCTCCCTATGTCGTCACTTTCAGGTGGACAGAAAACGCGACTTTCGCTGGCTCGTACGCTTCTTTCTGAGGCTAATTTTCTTCTTCTTGACGAGCCTACAAACCACCTTGATATTGACTCGGTAAGGTATCTTGAAGACTTTTTGAGAAACACCAACAAGGCGTTTATCGTAATCAGCCATGACAGATATTTCCTTGACCGTGTGACAAACACAACTATTGAACTTGAAAACAGAAAAATTGCGTGTTATACGGGTTCTTACTCAACCTTCCTTGAAAAGAAGGAGCAGGTAAAACTCGCAATGCAGAGAAAATACGATAACACTATGGCGGAAATAAAGCGTATTGAGGGTATCATCGAACAACAGAAACGATGGAATCGCGAACGTAATATCCGCACTGCCGAGCATAAACAGAAAAGTATTGACCGACTTAGTGAAACGCTTGAAAAACCTGAAGAGGACACATCAAAAATCCACTTCCGTTTTACTGCGGAAAGAAAAAGCGGTAACGATGTTCTGAAGGTTACTGACCTTCAGAAGGAGTATGAGGGTAAAAAGCTTTTTGAAAATGTAAATTTTGAGGTAAAGCGTGGGGAAAGAGTTTTCCTTTTAGGTCCTAACGGATGCGGAAAATCAACCCTTTACAAAATGATAAAGGGTGCAATATCTACTCCTGACGGAAGCGTCTTTTTCGGAACGAATGTAGATTGTGCCTACTATGATCAGGACAGAAGTGATATCATTGGCGGAAAAGATGTCGAAAATGAACTTTGGGATATGTATCCGCGTATGGACAGAACGCAGATAAGAAATGCGCTTGCGGCGTTTTTATTCCGCGGTGACGATGTTTTTAAAATGACCGACACTCTGTCAGGCGGTGAAAAGGCCCGTCTCTCACTTTTGCAGATAATGCTGACAGGTGCGAATTTCCTTCTTCTTGACGAACCGACAAACCATCTTGACATTCGCTCAAAAGAGGCACTTGAAGCGGCACTTGATGATTTTGAAGGAACGATATTTATCATCAGCCACGACCGTTATCTTATAAATAAAATGGCGGATAAAATTCTTGCTTTTGAAAACGGAAGTGTGAATTCATACAATATGAATTACGACGATTATGTAAATAAAATCGTGCCTAATATTCAAACGGAAGAAGAAGAACCCAAGACGAAGAAAGAGCCTAACGATTACCAAAAGCAAAAGAAACTTCAAAGTGACAGACGAAAACTTGAAGGAAAGATAAAGCGTCTTGAAGAGGCAATTGAAAATATCGAAAGCGAGATTGAGGGCATTCACGAGGAAATAAATTCGGCAGGAAGCGATTTTGAAAAAATAACAGACCTTAGTAAAATTCTTGAAGAAAAAGAAGCCGAGCACGAAAAAATGCTCGAAGAATGGGAAGAACTCAATATGGAGCTTGAGGAACTATGAAAGTATTTATAGATGGCGATGCTTGTCCCGTAGTAAATGAAACGGTGGCTCTTTGTCGTGAATTTGAAAAGGAATGTATCATTATCTGCGATACATCGCACGCTATTGAGCGTGACGGTGCGATGACAATCGTTGTGGAGAAAGGTGCAGACAGCGCCGATTTCCGTCTTGTCAATATGCTTTTAAAGGGCGATTTAGCCATAACGCAGGATTATGCCTTGGCGGCGATGTCACTTTCAAAGGGCGCGCGTATTATAAATCAGAATGGTATGGAATATACCGACAAAAATATTGATTCCCTTTTGATGAGTCGCTTCATCGCAAAAAAAGTGCGAAATGCAGGCGGTAGATTAAAAGGCCCGTCAAAACGAACAAAAGAGCAGACTGAAAGCTTTGTAAAAAAGCTGCGCGAAATACTGGAGGAAGAAAAATGAAAATAATAGCAGCAACAAAAAACAAAAATAAACTACGTGAATTCGGTGAAATTCTCAAAGGCTTTGAAATCATAAGTCAGGAAGACGCAGGAATAGATATAGATGTAGAGGAAACAGGCGAAACCTTTGAAGAAAACTCACTTCTTAAGGCAAAGGCAATTTATGATATGACGGGGATTCCTGCCGTTGCCGATGACAGTGGACTTTGCGTTGATGCATTGGGTGGTGCTCCCGGCGTGTATTCAGCACGCTACGGCGGGGAAGGTTACGACGATGCAGGCAGAGTAACCCTTCTTCTTAAAAACATGGAAAATGTTCCCGATAATGAAAGAAGCGCGCGCTTTGTCTGTGCAATAACTCTCGTATCGGATGACGGAATAATTACTGCGCGCGGAGAATGTGAAGGGAAGATTGATTATTCTCCCAAGGGTGAAAACGGATTCGGATACGACCCCGTGTTTTTTGTGGAAAAATTCGGTAAAACAATGGCAGAAATTTCTCCCGAGCAAAAGAATGAAATCAGCCATCGCGGAAAGGCGCTTGCTATATTTTCTGAAAAACTTGAAAAAAAGCAGTATAACTGAAAACTGTCCGTGAGAAAAACCCACGGACAGTCTTGAAGGTCAGTCAGCAACCGCAGCCGCAACCGCCGTTTTCATTGTTACCGCAAAGGCAGTTGAGGATAACTGCAATAACGATAGCCCAGAGAATCCATTCGCAACCATTATTTCCAAAGCACATAAAGATAGCTCCTTTTCATAAAATGAATCTATATAAAGTAAGTTCAGGTTTTATTCTGCCTTACAATAATAATTTATGAACGGGACATAGAAAATGTTTCTGCATTTTATGATTATTTATAAAAAAAGATGAAATAATAATCGTATAACAAGATGCAGAAAGGATTTAATGTTATGAAGAAACTTATTTGTTTATTGGCAGTATTTGTGGTTTTATTTACCGCCTGCGGAAATGACGCAAACGACAATGCGGGAAATGCAAGAAGCGGTATTGTGCAGGATGGTGACGGAATCATTGACGAAAACGGCAATGATAACATCGTGGATGACACTATGGATGGAGCCCGTGACCTTACCGACGGTGCGGCAGACGCAACCCGTGATGCCGTTGACGGTGTGGAAAATGCCGTTGATGATATGACGGGTATGAATCGCAATAACAATTCAAAAAACTCAATGAAATAAAAAATTATACTCGTATATGAAATATACTCGTATATGAAATACATTCGTGTATTAAATATACGGGTAGCTACATACAGGAAGGAATGAATCCTATGATTAAAACCGAGATAAAAAAGGGTGTAAATCTCTACACCGTCAGGGATACAAAATTCAAGTCGTTTCGTGCGGCAGTACTTATTCACAGACCGTATCTTCGCGAGGAGGTAACACTCAATACCCTGATTTCTGCAGTAATCAGAATGCAGTGTAAAAGCTTTTCCGATTCGCAAAAAATTTCCGAGGAGCTTGAAAACCTCTACGGAGCGGATATGATTGCGCGCGCTTCAAAATACGGCGAGCGTCAGATTCTTAAAATAGGCATAGAAACAGTCAGCGATCAGGCTCTTGGTAAAGAAGGAAACTTTGACCGTGCTATGAATCTTCTTCACGACCTTGCATTTTTCAGCGGAACAGGTGAAGGTTTTTCCGAAAACATCGTCGAACTTGAAAAGAAGAATATAAAAGACGCAATCCTTGCCCAGAAAAACGACAAGCGTGCATACAGCGTTCTTCGTTTGCAGGAAGAAATGTGCAGTGATGAGCCTTACGGAATCAACCCTATGGGTTATATTGAAGATCTTGAAAAAATAACTTGTGATGAACTTTATAATCACTATAAAAAAATCCTTGCGCAAAGCCGTATTGACATAATTTTCAGCGGAAATTTTGAAGAGGAAAAGGCACTTGAAACCGCTAAAAAATTTGCAGAAAACCTTTCTGAAAGAGAAGGTCTTGAAATAAAGGAAACTCATAAGCAGGCTCCTGAAAAAGTAAAGCGTGTGACAGATAAACTTGATGTGACACAGGGTAAACTTTGTATGGGCTTCCGCACAAAAGAGGGCGCAGGCAGAGAAGACTACCCTGCATACACCGTCTACAACGCTGTTTTCGGCGGTAGCGCAGTAAGTAAACTCTTTGAAAATGTGCGTGAAAAGCTTTCTCTTTGCTACTATGTAGGAAGCAGTATAGACCGACTTAAAGAAATTATGGTTGTACGCAGCGGCGTAGAATTTGATAAATTCAAAATTGCCGAGGATGAGATTATGCATCAGCAGTCGCTTATGGAAAACGGCGAGTTTACCGACGATGAAATTGATTTTGCAAAAAAGCATCTTATCACAGCGTACGAGTCAAATCTTGACAGTATTGGTGCAATGGCAGAATATTATACAATGCAGATTCTTCTGGGTACGGACATTTCTATCCCTGAAATGACCGCAAAAATCGAAAAAGTAACCCGCGAGGAAATTATTTCTGCCGCAAAATCAATGAAACTTGACACAGTTTATTATATGGAGGCGGAATAATGGAATTTAAAAAAACACACTACGAAACACTTGGCGAAACAGTTTATTCTGCCACTCATAAAAGCGGACTTCGTGTAATCCTTATTAAAAAAGAAGGATTCAAGAAAAGCTACGCTACTTTCAGTACAAAATATGGTTCAATAAACACCCAGTTTGTTGTGCCTGGCGAAAATGAAGTTACGAGCGTTATTGACGGGATCGCGCATTTCCTTGAACACAAGGTTTTTGAACAGCCTGACGGAACAAATGCATTTAACGACTTCTCAAAATATGGCGCAAATGCCAATGCTTTTACAAGTTTTGGTGTTACAAACTATCTTTACAGCTGTACTGACCATTTTTATGAAAATCTTGAAATTCTTTTGAATTTCGTGCAGACACCCTATTTCACTGAGGAAAATGTCGAGAAGGAAAAGGGTATTATAGCTCAGGAAATCAGAATGTACGAGGACGATGCCGAGCAGACGTGCATGTATAACTGCCTTGAGGCAATGTATGAAAAACATCCCATAAGGATAAACATAGCAGGTACGGTTGAGGAGATAATGAAAACTACTCCCGAGCTTCTGTATAAGTGCTATAATACATTCTATCATCCGTCTAATATGGCACTTATCTGCGTGGGTGACCTTGATGAAAAGAAAATCGGTGAATATGTTGAAAAGTGCATAAAGCACGACACACCTCACGGTGAAATAACACAGGTATTCCCCGAAGAAAAGAAGGAAGCTCACAAAAGAAATATCGAAGCGGAATTTGATATCCCTATGCCAATGTATATGCTTGGCTTCAAAGACCCCTCCACAGGAGGCACAAGTGACGAACTTTTAAAAAGGGAAATCCTTACAAACATTATACTCCGCGTGCTTTTCGGCAGAAGCAGTCAATTCTATAAGAAACTTTACGATGACGGAATTATAAATTCAACATTCGGTGCGTTTTATGAGTATGAGGATAGTTGCGGCTATGCGGCATTCTGTGGTGAGTCCGAGCATATTGACGAAATTGAAAAGGAAATCTTTAAAACTATCGAAAAGGCAAAGAAAGAAGGAATTGACAGCGAGGCATTTGAAAGAGCGAAAAGAGTTTATTGCGGGCAGTTCCTTGACATCCTTGACCATATAGAAAGCTTCGGTAATGAATATATGATGTCTTATCACAAGGGCGTGAACCTTTTTGATTATCCGCGCATCTGTGAAGAAGTTACTACAGAAGATGCCTTGGAAAGACTTTGCGAGCTTTTTAAAGATTCTCAGTGTTCACTTTCCGTTGTAAATCCAAAAAGAAATTAAAAGGAAAAAGAGTATGAATAACATATCATTTCCAAAACTGAATATCAGTTTTGATATAAACCCCGTAGCAATTGATTTCCCTTTCATGGGGGGCATTTATTGGTATGGGATAATAATTGCATGCGGAATAATTCTTGCGGTGTTATATTGTAGTAGACTAGCAAAAAGAGAAGGGGAGAGCAGTGATTCGGTAACGGACATTGTTCTCTATGCACTCCCCGTTTCAGTCATTTTTGCCCGTACATATTATGTGGTTTTTTCGTGGGAAAGCTACAAAAATGATTTGGCCTCCGTATTTAAAATATGGGAGGGAGGAATTGCCATTTACGGTGCCGTAATCGGTGCAGTTCTTACAGCAGGGATTTACTGCAAGGTAAAGAAACTGAATATCCTTAAAATGTTTGACATCTGCTGTCTTGGACTTATGATTGGTCAGCTGATAGGCCGTTGGGGCAATTTTGTAAACGGTGAGGCATTCGGTGGATATTGCTCTTATCCGTGGGGAATGAGCATAAACGGAAGTTCGCCCGTTCATCCGACATTTCTTTATGAGTCATTGTGGAACCTGATTGGTTTTACAATTTTTTCAAGGCTTCATAAGAAAAGACCGTTCTACGGATATAC
>JAZNLD010000043.1:0-1856 GCA_045578925.1 Clostridia bacterium | reverse complement strand
AGGCTCAGCTGCGAAATGTTGATGACGAGGATTTTGAATTCAAAAGATTATCCGCACCGCCTTTTTATGTAGGAAATACACTTTTTGTTGCGGTGAGAGATATTGCTGTAACATTTAATTTTCCTCTTTCTTTTAACAGCGCTACATCAACCGTATATATCGGTTATGCTCCTGAAATGATTTCTCCCAATGCACTTGCAGAGGCTAAAAATCATACCTATTATTTCCAGAATCAGGCGGAGTTTTCTCTTCCCTCTTATGGTAGTGGTTACTGTTGGACATGCTCTTACGCGATGCTTATAACAAATGCTACAGGCCGAAGGGTTACCCCCAACGATGTCGCTGCGGTTAACCTTGCAAACGGTGGAAGTGGTGCGTATTGCTATCACACGCAGATTGTCCGTACATTCGGTGTTAACTTCGTTTCTGCACTTCCTACAACAAGTCCTTACTATGGCGGTCGCGACTCGGGTTCGGGCGGAACATTTATAAATAATCCTTATCACGATGACAATGTTGTGCGTGCCGCAATTCGCGAGGCCCTTATGTATCATCCTGAGGGCGTAATGGTTAGATTCAAGGACTTCCCGCATACTATGGTTGCAGTTGGTTTCGACGGCGATATAATCCTCTTTAACGACCCTGCACCGACAAGCGGTTCTTCCTATGCAAACACAGGAATATATCAGGCTGTTCCTTTCTATCAGACCTGCATTCCGAGCAGGGGCTTTACGCTTTCCGATGTTACATTTATTCAGGCAATAGATTGATTTTAAACGGGATCTTTATATGTAGATTCCGTTTGGCATTTTTTTATAAAATTTTGAAAAAAAATGTGTACATCTAAAAAAAATTGTGTTAAAATAGTACAGTAGATTTAATAAAAAGGAGTTTTTAGTTATGGAAATGATTTATCAGGGAAAAACAAAAGATGTATACAAGCTTGAAAACGGCAATGTTCTCCTTAAGTTCAAGGACGATTGCACAGGCAAGGATGGCGTGTTTGATCCGGGTGAAAACTCCGTTGGTCTTACTATTGAAGGTATCGGTAAGGCAAATCTTCAGTCATCTATCCACTATTTTGAACTTCTTAAAAAGGCTGGTATCAAGACTCATTATGTAAGCGCTAATCTCGATGACGCTACTATGGAAGTTCTTCCCGCAACAGTATTCGGACATGGTCTTGAAGTTATCTGCCGTCTTGTTGCAACAGGTAGCTTTATCCGCAGATACGGTGAATATATTGAAGATGGTACAGTTCTTGAAGGCGGTTATGTTGAATGCACATTCAAGAACGACGAAAAGGGCGATCCCCTCGTAACAGGTGAAGGTCTTGCAGCACTTGGCGTTATGACTCCTGAAATGTTTGAAAGCATGAAGAAGCAGACACTTGCAATCACAAAAATTGTTGCAGACGATCTTAAGACACTCGGTCTTGACCTTTGGGATATTAAGTTTGAGTTCGGTTACAACAACGACGAAGTTATTCTTATCGATGAAATTGCTTCAGGCAATATGAGAGTTTATAAGGACGGCAAGATTGTTGAACCCGTTGAACTTACAAAGCTTATCAACAACAGATAATTTTAAAACACAAATTAAAAAGCGGTTAACCTTAACGGTTAACCGTTTTTTTCAGCGTGTCGATAAACCTATCGGCACGCTGGCAGACGAGGAAAAAGGAAGGTAAATTTGTTCAACACGAACTCGTCGGCGTACAAGGGTACGGTAGAGAGCGTGTTGGACGAAAGCAAGCAAAAGCCCTGAAAGCACAGTTTTCAGGGCTTTTAATTATGTTGTTGATAGTAGTTTTCTTTTTTAATCGGCTTATCTGACCTTTCCCATCTTTGCAAAAG
>JAZNLD010000042.1:0-17461 GCA_045578925.1 Clostridia bacterium | reverse complement strand
TCTCCGATGACTAAAGTTAATCTCAAATGAATAAAATTCTTTGAGCCCTTACGCTATTTAATTTTCAAGGTTCAATGCTTGCCTCTCTCGAAGCGAGCTTGTTTATTATACATCGCCGTTTCGTGTTTGTCAACACTTTTTTAAAACTTTTTTTAGTTTTTTTGACGATTTATTTTTGTTGCCGTTGTTTTCGCGACAACGAAAGTTATTCTACTATTAAAAAGGGAAAAAGTCAATAATAAAATTGAAGATTTTTTAATTTCGTCATATGCAACAAATAACTGTTGAAAAACCTTGTGTATAATGGTATAATTAAACGACATTGCGTCGCAAAGCGACAGATCGGAGGACAAAATGAATAATCAAAAGGAATTCAAGCCCTACATTCCTGCCGAAAAAGTAATACCCGAATTAACTATCACTTCTATTATTATGGGTGTTATTCTTGCAGTAGTGTTCGGTGCAGCAAACGCGTATCTCGGACTCAGAGTCGGAATGACTGTTTCCGCTTCTATCCCCGCCGCAGTAATATCAATGGGCGTGATTCGCGTTATAATGAAAAAGAACTCGATTCTTGAAAGCAACATTGTACAGACTATAGGTTCTGCAGGTGAATCACTCGCCGCAGGTGCTATCTTCACACTTCCTGCCCTTTTCCTGTGGGCAGCTGAAGGCAAAATGGACAAGCCTGGTATTCCCGAAATCACAATTATTGCTCTTTTAGGTGGTCTTTTGGGTGTATTCTTTATGGTGCCCCTTCGTAACGCACTTATCGTAAGAGAACATGGAGTACTTCCTTATCCCGAAGGTACTGCTTGTGCAGAAGTTCTTCTCGCAGGTGAAGAAGGCGGGGCAAATGCATCTACTGTATTTGCAGGTATGGGATTTGCGGCCCTCTTCAAATTTATTATTGATGGTCTTAAAGCAGTTCCTGGAGAAGTTTCGCTTCGTTTCAAAGGATTTGCTGGCGAAATAGGAACACAGATTTATCCTGCTGTAATGAGTGTTGGATACATCTGTGGCCCGAGAATTTCTTCCTATATGTTTGCAGGCGGTGTTCTCAGCTGGATGGTACTTATCCCTATGATGGTGCTTTTCGGAAAGGACCTTCTTCTTTATCCCGGCACAGCGCCCATCGGAGAAATGTTTGCAAATGGCGGTACAAGTGTTATCTGGAGTTCCTACATTAGATATATAGGTGCAGGTGCCCTTGCAGCGGGCGGTATCATCAGCCTTATCAAATCCCTTCCTCTTATAGTACGTACATTCGGTGACGCGCTCAAGGGTATGAAAGGTGCTACTGATATTCAGATCAATCGTACTTCACAGGATCTTAATATGAAGGTTGTTCTTATCGCTATTGCTGTCCTTACACTTCTCGTATGGCTTGTACCCCAGATTCCCGTATCTTTCCTCGGTGCAGTTATCGTAGTAGTATTCGGCTTCTTCTTCGCAACCGTTTCTTCAAGAATGGTAGGTCTTGTAGGAAGCAGTAACAACCCTGTTTCAGGTATGGCTATTGCAACACTTCTTTTTGCAACACTTATCCTTAAAGCTACCGGTAGTGCAGGCGTAGAGGGAATGAACGCTGCAATTGCAATCGGTTCTATTATTTGTATTATTGCAGCAATTTCAGGCGATACTTCTCAGGACCTTAAGACAGGCTTTCTTCTCGGTTCAACACCAAGAAAGCAGCAGTTCGCAGAAATTCTCGGTGTTGTAGCATCAGCATTTGCAATCGGTGCTACTCTCTACCTTCTTGACAGCGCGTGGGGATTCGGTTCAGAAGAACTTGGTGCACCTCAGGCAACACTTATGAAGATGATTATTGAAGGTGTTATGGATGCAAACCTTCCCTGGAACCTTGTTGCTATTGGTGTATGCATTGCTCTCGTTGTTGAGATTGTCGGGATTCCCGTACTTCCTTTCGCGATTGGTGTATATCTTCCCGTACACCTCAATGCTTGTATTATGGTTGGTGGTCTTATCAGACTTTTCGTTGACAAGCTCAAGAAACCCGAAGCTGAAAAGACTGCAATCACAAATGATGGTATTCTCTTCTGTAGCGGTATGATTGCCGGTGAAGGCGTAGTAGGTATCATTCTTGCCCTTCTTGCCGTATTCGGAGTTGACAAGGCAATTGACATTTCAGGCAAGCTCGGTTTTTCTGCACCTGTGGCAGATATTGCAAGTCTTGTTGTGTTTGCTCTTGTTATCTTCTCAGTTCTCAAGTTCTCAGTATTTAAAAAGCGTTCCAAGTAATTATGAAAAGAAAAAAGAATTTATCAGAAAACTATCTTGAGAAAATCCCGGTAAGAAGTTCCTATATATATTGGAAAGAAAACGATTCTAAGGTGACACTTGAGATAAAGAACGAAGGGTTCTTTAATCGCATAGCTCAGATATTTTTCGGAAGGCCCGAAAAATCGTATGTTCACCTTGATAACATAGGAAGTTTTGTATGGCCCATTATCGACGGCGAAAAAGATATTATTGCTATCGGCAAACTCGTCAAAGAGAAATTTGGTGAGGAATGTGAGCCGTTATATGAAAGACTTGCTAAATTTTTTCAGATACTCGAAAGTTACAATTTTATATCGTTCAGATAAGAAAGAAGCGTTTCGCTTCACCCTTTTCGCGTTCTGACCAATATTCAAACTGACAGATGTTACTCGCGAAAAGATATGCAGGTTTCCTATACGGTAAAAAAATAAACTCGGTGAATTTCACCGAGTTTATTTTTTACTTTGAAATTTTTACAATTTTGTATTCGATAACTCCCATGGGAGCTTCTACGGAAACCTTCTCGCCCTTTTTATGACCAAGGAGAGCGCTT
Organism: Clostridia bacterium; assembly: GCA_045578925.1. Lineage (GTDB taxonomy): Bacteria > Bacillota > Clostridia > UMGS1883 > UMGS1883 > UMGS1883. Next base: position 14,625 of record JAZNLD010000042.1, on the reverse strand, counting down.
CCAACAGGTGATTCGTCAGAAATCTTACCCTTAAGCGGATCTGCTTCAGTAGAACCTACTATAAGATATTCTGATTTTTCACCGTCTTCCATATCCTCTACAGTTACCTTTGAACCGATTGAAACAACATCTGTTGCAACTTCTGATTCATCAATAATTTCGGCATTTTTGAGCATGTTTTCTATTTCAATAATTCTTGCTTCGATTTCAGCCTGTTCATTCTTAGCTTCATCGTACTCGCTGTTTTCTGATAAATCGCCGAAGGACTTAGCCATTTTAAGAGCTGCGGTGTTTTCCTTTCTTCTGACGGTCTTGAGATTTTCAAGTTCGTCCTGAAGTTTCTTTAAACCTTCACTTGTAAGTAATACTTTCTTTGCCATTACAGCACTACCTCTTTTCATTTTTCCTTTAATGACACACTTCTAATATTATAATATCAAATTGCGCTCGTGTCAAGCAAAAAAATTGAGTCTGCTTTTTTGTTTATATCCACTGTTGAATTTTCTTCAGGAACAAGGCCTGTAAGGGTATATAAGGGCAGGCCACACACTCCCGAAAAATGCTTTTTGAGCTCTGCCATTTTGGGGTCGCTGACCGATACTTTTCTCACATCGGTCACTTTTTCGTTTTGGATTTCATTATCTGTTAGATTTACTACCGGAGAATCAACGATTCCGCAAGATTCAATAAAGAAAGAGACGCTTTCGCACGAATGTTCGTTTGGCCTTTTGATGTGTCTTGTAAGACATCCGTGCTCAAGATAAAGACTTTTTGAACTGTCTTCTAAAGGCATATCCGTTACCACTGTAAAAATCCTGCTCATACCCATCAGTTTTTCTATGAACTTGTATGCTGTTTCAGGACTTGCATACAGGTACAAATCTTCAAAAGGGATTTTTATATTATGTTTTGCGGCAACCTGTCTGCAGATTTTTTCTATCACTTTTAAAGAAGCTTCTATTGATAATTCGTTGTATTTTATAATACAACCTTTGAGATTTGACTCATCCGCTGAATTGTTATTTATAACTATAGTATCGTTTTTTCTTTTCTTTATTATTCTTTTTATAGCTCTTGCCGAGTTTCCCACCGTAATCAAATCACAGATGTCTTTTTCTTCATATTTAATAATACTTCGCATTTTCGTATCTACTATATTCAGCACCGATATTTTTCTGATAATAAAACACCTCCCGACAAATAGTTATATCTAACTATATTACGTCCGGGAGGTGATTATTTCACTCAACTGTGATTTTATCTTTTATTTTATCAAACTTTTGTTTTCCGATACCATCGACTTTTTTGAGATCGTCAATCTTTTTGAATTTTCCGTTCTGCGCACGGTAGTCAATGATTTTTCCGGCAATTGATTCTCCGATTCCGTCAAGCTTACAAAGTTTATACATATCGGCGGTATTTATATTTATAAGCGAACTCTTCCTTGCGTCGGATTCAGCGCTCGGTATTATTATTTCTTCACCATCAACAAGTTTTGTTGCAAGATTGACAGATGAAATGTCTGCTTTTTCGGTTTCTCCGCCTGCAGACATAATCGCATCTTTGATACGACTTCCGTACTCAAGCTCATAATATCCAGGCGCAACTACCTCGCCTTTAATATCAATACCAACGATCTTAATTTCTTCCTTCTTGGCATTTTTAGGGAAAACCAGTATCATTGCAACGATAATAGCAAATCCGTAAAACAAAAGCTCATGAATTATACCCTTATTCTTCACTGATAAATTCTCCTTTTGTATATTTGAATGCCTTGTCCGCAATATCGTTGATTTCTTTTTTGAGATCAAGATTATCGGTAGATTGTGCTATTTTTATAATTTCCTCGTACGAGCGTTTTGTTTCAACGCTTCCTTTCGGGGATTTCTTCACGATTTTATACAATTCTTTAACTAACAACAAATTATACTCATCATTATTAAACGCCTTTTCAGCAGCATCTCGATACTGTTGAGCGCTCAATTCAAATTCTTCACATGCATCATATACAAGTGCTTTTTCTTTGATGTTTTTAACATTGTTTCTATCGCGTTTTATCGCACGATCTATGATTTTTACCGCAGTATCACAAGAAGCTGAAATCTCACCTGATTTTCTCAAAGAAGCTGCAGCCATTCTCAGACTCTCGCTATCGCATATATTCATATCTCCTGCAAGTCGATACAGATGATATGCATCGCTGTAAGACTTATTCTTATATGCATTTTCCGCGCTCAGCTTTATAATACCATGCAAGAAACAGAGCGCAGCTATAAGCATAACTACAGACAAAGTTCGCATAGTCTTGAAAATTTGTCTGTTTCCAAGCGTAAGTTTATAGGAAATATTTGCCTGCTGCTCGTTATAGGATGTCAATCCAATTAAGAACAATACCACCGCGATATTCACGCCAAAGGGAACAAGCATAGTAGCGATACAGAGGAAAACACCCGCAACAGATGATATATTTTTAAGTCTGATGAAAAGTATTATGCTTTTAATGAAGAGTAACACGCAGGTAATTAAGCCTAAAATTCCGCCGCTTGCAAAAAGATATCCGAAAAGTCCCACATAAGGGACGGATGTATAGGAAGATGCCGAGAATGTTTCTCTCGCACTCCAGAAACCGCCGCCAAGTCCGTAGGGATGCTTTAATGCGTGTGCAAAAACCTCTGAAAAAGCCGTTGGAAACTTCATCGACGGCATAATAAGAATCGTGCTTAAAAAGAAGATTGACATAGCTGAAACAGCGACAATCATAAAGGTCTTTTTCTCTTTTTCTCGTACAAAACACACTATCGTAAATAAAACCGCAAGAATCCACGCCAATGCGCTTTTTGCAAGAACAAACACAAAAGCCATAAACGCAGCAGCTAAATAAAGAAGTGTTCTGCGAGATTTTGAATTTGATTTGACGAGCAAAAGTGTTGCTGTTATTGAAAAGTAGAGAAAAACAGCAAGAAAATCATTTGTACCCAAACCTTTAAACAGAGCTGTCTTTCCTGCAACAGGAACAATGGCACTCATCCAGTAAACAAAATTTACTATAGAACAAATTACACCTGACGCGGAAATCAGATACAAAATTCTACGTTTGATGCTTTCAATCGGATTTTCCGTAAAATAATCCTTCGCCAAGGAATGAAAAATCATTACATTGAAAACAGATACTATGTATAAAAGATTACCCTCTCTGTTTCCTGCCCAGAGCGAAGTTAAAACTGCATAAAGACCGAGCGCCAGATAAGCAAGATGATCAAAGGACAAATCTATTTTCTGCATGCTCTTTATTCTGATACATAAAAGTGCAGAAAACACTATCATCAAAAGATATGCGCCCATATTCAGAGGCATTTCACCAATAACTGAAGGGACAGTCAGAATAAACAAAGCTGCTATCAATTGTAATATTGCAAGGCTTTTTTGTTTTGTGATTTTAGAAAGCATATTTACACCACTCTCTTATTTTGCTTCCTCATGACTCTTTTCTACGAGAGAAGCAATTTCTTCTGTAAAACTTTTAATTTCAAATTCTTTTTTCTTACGAGCATACATAAGATATTCAATATTACCCTCAGGCCCACGAATGGGAGAAAAATCAAGTCCTAAAATTTCAAATCCGTTATTCTGCGCAAAAGTAACCACTTCTTCTATAACTTCCTTGTGGACTTCGGGGTCTCTCACGACACCTTTCTTTCCTACCTTTTCACGCCCCGCCTCAAACTGAGGCTTAATAAGAGCTACTATCTCCCCTTCTTCACGAAGAAGATTCTGCGCAACAGGGAGCACGAGTTTTAGAGATATGAACGCAACATCAACCGATGCGAAGTCAAGTTCCTGTCCGATATCTTCAAGTGTTACATAGCGAATATTGGTTCTTTCCATATTGACAACTCTTTCGTCAGTGCGGAGTTTCCACGCAAGCTGACCATAACCAACATCTACGGCAAATACTTTTTCCGCGCCATTCTGAAGCATGCAGTCAGTGAAGCCACCTGTTGAAGCACCGATATCCATCGTAACAAGTCCGTCAAGCTTTATCGGGAAGGAGTTCATTGCCTTTTCAAGTTTCAAGCCACCGCGACTTACATACTTTAATGTTTCACCACGCACTTCAACCTTATCCTTCTCGCCAATCTGGTCACCTGCCTTATCGGCTTTTTGATTATTAACATAAACCTTGCCCGCCATAATAAGACTTTTTGCAAGGTCTCTGCCGGAAACGAGTCCGTTTTCTACTAAATATATATCCAGTCGTTGTTTCAAGATTTGAGCATCCTTTCTATTTCGCCTGAAATCTTTTCAGCGGTGAATCCGTAGATATCACATAGTTCATCAATACTGCCATGTTTTACAAATTTATCTTCAATAGCCTTTATTTCAAGTTTGATGTTCAGATTGCGAACCGCTACTTCGGCGGCAATCATCTCTCCCATACCGCCACGGCGGAGATTTTCTTCTACACTGAATATAAACTTTGTTTTTTCAGCACTTTTGAAAATCGTATCAAAGTCAAGCGGTTTAATAGTTCTTACATCAATTACTTCTGCTTTTATGCCTTTCTTCGCAAGCTCCTCGGAAGTATTAAGAGCAATCGTAACACTCTGCCCCTCGCACACCAAGGTAACATCGCTTCCTTCTTTCAGGACAGAAGCCTTGGAAAGAACAAAATCACCGTTATCAATATTCATTTTATCCGTACCGCGCGGGTATCTTACCGCAATTGGACCGTTATGCTCATTTACTGCATAGTCAATCATCTTCTCAAGCTCGCTGTAAGAAGATGGAGCAAGAAGTGTCATATTTGGTATTGAAGTAAGGAAAGAAATATCAAAAATACCCTGATGAGTTGCACCGTCACCAGCTACAATACCTGCACGGTCAACAGCAAACACAACGTGATAATTTCCTATCGCTACATCGTGGATAATGTTGTCATACGCGCGTTGTAAAAATGACGAATAGACCGCAACAACAGGAACCGCACCACCCGCTGCGATACCACCGGCAAAGGTTACTGCATACCCCTCGGCAATACCAACATCATGAAGTCGTTCGGGGTATTTCTCCGAAAATTCATAAAGACCGCTTCCTGTTATCATCGCAGGGGTTATCACTGTCATATTTTTATTCTTTTCCGCTAAGTCACATAGTTTATTACCAAAAACTTTTGAATATGAATTTGAATTCTTGTTAACTTGTCCTGTTTCTTTCTCAAAAGGCCCTATACCGTGGAAAATTTGCGGTTTTTCTTCAGCAGGAGCATATCCCATCCCCTTTTTAGTGATAACGTGTACCAAAGCAGGTTCATTAAGAGATAATGCTCGTATAAACATTTTTTCCATTTCCAAAATATTATGACCATCAACAGGACCGAGATATGTAATGCCGAGCTGTTCAAAAAAACGATTAGGTGTTACGGCATACTTAATAAATCTCTTCACTCGACGAAGAGCATTCATAAGCTTTTCACCACCGCCGGGCATACTCTGGATAGTCTTGACTATCTTGCGTTTTGATGCTGTATACCCTTTATTCGTACGGGCTTTTGCCAGGAACGTGGAAAACGCACCTACGTTTTCCGATATAGACATTTCATTATCGTTGAGGATAATAAGCATTCCTGTGGTTGTACTTTCGATGTTATTAAGCGCTTCAAAAGCAAGTCCACCTGTAAACGCACCATCGCCAATAACTGCGGCGATATTATATTTTCCTCCGTTTAAGCGACGCGCTTCAGCAAGTCCTGCCGCAAGTCCGAGAGAAGTTGATGCGTGGCCACTATAGGTAGAGTCATATTCACTTTCTTTCGGATTTGTAAATCCGCAAAGCCCGTTAAGCTGTCTGATTGTTGAGAGCCTGTCTGCTCGTCCTGTCAGAATTTTGTGAACATACGACTGATGTCCTACATCCCAGACAATTTTATCTTCCGGTGCATTAAGTGCACGGTGCAGCGCAATAGTAAGCTCAACTACACCGAGATTACTTGCAAGATGTCCGCCGCTTTTTGAAACATTATCTATGAGAAACTCACGGATTTCGCCACACAGAACGTCAAGTTGTACGGATGTCAATTTTTTTATATCAGACGGATATTTAATTTTGTCAAGATACTTGTACATAATTATTCTCCATTCTTCTTTTGCGAAGCATTAAAAAGTATCATATAAGTTTTGGTTCTACATATGCTGTACTATACTCTTCATAAATCACCATTCCGGGTTTTGCACCATTTGGTTTTCTGACATGGCTTACGGGACAATAATCAACTTCAACATATGGAGAATTCTTTCCCTTTGAATAATATGCCGCAAGCGATGCCGCTACCTCAATTACATCATTGGGGAAATCTTCACCAATATACTTTACAAGCGTATGTGAACCCGGAATATTTTTAGCATGAAGCCACAGGTCACGGCTTCTGCTCATTTTAAGTGTCAGCATATCATTTTGGATATTATTTCTTCCGACGAATATTGTATATCCTTTATAGCTGAATTCGTATGGTTTTGAAGACTCGTTCTTCTCTTTCTTCTTTTTGCCCGTTTCGGTTTTTATATATCCGTTCATAGCAAGCTCAGCGCGTATTTCTCCAAGATGCGATGGTGTCTGGGCATTGGATACACTATATAAGACCGACTCAAGATAGCTGAGTTCTTTAAGTGTAAGTTCAATCTGCTCGCTCGCATAAATTTCAGTATTCTTTGCCTTTTTATATCGTGTATAATAACGCGATGCATTCTGAGATGGGGAAAGTTTGTTATCAAGCTTTATTTCAATTTCTCCAAAGTCTGCATCGTAAAAATTCTGCGCGATAAGAATTTTGTCGCCCTTTTGCATTTTATATAGGTTAGCGGTTATAAGGTCACCCGCTATTTTAAGTTTTTCCCTATTCTCTGCTTCTTTGAGTTCACCTTGCAATATATCAAGTTTTTTCTGTGCACGGCGTATATTGTTTGTTATAACCTTTGTAATTGCCGCGCCACGGTCACTCATTCTGGTCTGTAGGTCGCGGATAAAATAGAATTCGCACGCCGCTTCGTTCATTGAATCCGCTTTTTTTATATTCATAGAGCCTTCATACTGCTCTATCATAAAAGGCGCAAAGTCCTTTGCCTTGTTTTCGTCATTTGAGAAAATAACACACGGAGAAAAATCAAGTTTTCTTGCCTTTTCAAAAAGTAAGACAAGCTCTTTTGAAACAGCCTCTTTCTGAATATCATCAAGTTCTCCAATATAAAAATTCCTCGCTCCGCACGCACGATATACACATTCGCCTGCGAGAAGAGGACTGATACCCATAACGCCGTCGGTTATAGCGCGGTCTGCCTCACGCCCCTCGGGTGCGTTTTTAAGCATATTCAGGTAATCTTCCGCGGTTGCGGTTTCGGGATTAAGCCTTTCCACATCGGGAGGCATCATATAAAAAAGTCCCGGCAAAATATTTCTGACCGAACTTACTGTCAAGTCAATATGCTTTACAGAATCTATTATCCTTCTATTTTCGTCAAGGAAAATAATGTTACTGTTTCTTCCCATTACCTCACAAACAAGATAGCGTGAAGTAATATCTCCAAGTTCATTGCGTGATGATATTTCAATATCAACCACACGCTCAAAACCAAGTCTTTTAACGCTTTCGATTCTTCCCCCTGTAAGATGCTTTCGAAGAAGCATACAAAACATCGGAGGTGTAGAGGGGTTTTCCTTACTTTCTTCTACAATATGAACACGCGAATTGGCACTGCTTGCACTGATTACAAGCTTTTTCGCACCGTTCTGCCCTTTAAGGATAAGCAATATTTCGTCACGCTCAGGCTGATGAATCTTTTCAATTTTAGCACCACGAAGCTCATTATCAAGCTCGTTAGCAATAGCACCAAGTGCAACGGCGTCAAGCGGCATACATATCTCTCCAAGTTAATATAGTCATATTATTATAGCATATTATTATAATATATGCAACTTAAAATTTCACCGTTTAAGTCAGGCTATTACCTTTAAAGAAAAGAAGAAGTTAGGTTTCCGAGCCATAACTTCTTCCTTTTATCTATTTTTCAATACACGTACGATTCAGGGTTTATTGTAACTCCGTCTGCCCATATTTCAAAATGCAGATGTGGCTCGTCCCTTTTTTCAACCACGGCACTCTTTCCGACAAGCGCAATGACTTGTCCCTCCTTTACGTTTTCGCCCTCTTTAACTTTTATATTTTTATCAAGATTTCTGTAAATGCTGATAATTTTCCCAGGATGGATTATCTCTACACAATGCCCCCAATAATTATCTTTATAAACCTTCCTTACAGTACCGCTCCACGCACTTACAACATCATCGCCCAGATTTGCTTTATAGTCTATTCCTGTATGCGAGCGCCAGTCATCCATCGTTTTGGAATAGACAGCTGTCTGCGAATAACCTTTAAGAACTTCTTGTCCGCAAGGAAAAAGCATTCGTTCAGGCGGTGTTTCCTCTTTATTTTCTTCCGGATTTTCTGCTTTATTTTCTTCAGAAACTTCTTTTTCTTCATTTTCCGCACCCTTGTTTGAAAATGCGTCAAGCGCTTCTATTTTATCCGATACTGCACCTGTTGGAAGTGCTTCCTCTTCTTTTTCAGGGATTAACATTTTTCCTGTATAGATGGCGTTTTGTTTTTCTTCCTCGCGACTTCTCAGCGCAGTTGCACGACCTATAAAAAAGCAAATAAGAAATACCGATAATGCAAGTGCCAGAAAAATTGGTGTTTGTTGTCTTCTCATAATTTCACTCTCCTTGGTTTAATTATTCCCATTACTTTTTATTTCTAAACACCACTAAGTTGTGTTCCTGTATAGTAATGTTTCAATATATCAATATAGCTATATCCTTCCTTTGCCATTGTGTTTGCACCATATTGACTCATTCCTACTCCGTGCCCGTACCCTGTCACTTCAAAGGTTACATTAGCTTCATCAGCCGAAATTCTGAAACAACTGCTGCGAAGACTAAAAATGCTTCTTATCTCACGACCCGTAAACTCTGTTCCACCAATTGTTATGCTCTTAACGCTTCCACCCTCGCTCAATACAGGAATACCAATGTCAGCGGAAGTTTCTATCCTTGTATCAGGCTTTGCAGCGACGAGTTTTTCCCTGAACTGTGCCATTGACACAGTATATGAAGAATAAAAGTTAGGCGCGTTTTCCTCACCGTGACTTTCAACGCTCACAAGGTATGGAACTTCACCACCCCACACATCCTTCGAGTTTTCAGTTCTGCCCGACCCTGTCTGCGAATGAAACACAGCCATAGCAACCGCACCGTTATAGGTGATTACTTCACCTGATGTGCTGTAAACCGCATCCGATATTTTTGCCGAATTTTTCCCGGCATCTTTTCCCCAGTCTGCTTCAAGTACTGCCGGAGACTTGTACGCTTTACAATGCGCAAAATCCGTGCATACTGCAACTTCAGGATGCTCGGGTGTAGGATTTTCTTTTCTGTAGTATGCGTAGCTTCTTGCCGCAACAGCCTGTGCTTTTAATGCCTCGATTTCAAATTCAGCGGGCATTTCCGCTGCAACAACTCCACAAAGATACTCGTCAATATCCATATTTTTCACAATATTTTCTTCCTTGAAAAAGACGCTGATTTCCTCGGTTTTTTGAGGAGGTTGCGCCTTTTTATCATTACCCTTAAAATTCATAATGAAAAAAACTATAAACGGAATCAGAATAACAGTTATAAGGAAAAATATCATTGATACAAAAACACGCTTGAGCATAATTATCACCTCGTACTATATATAGTGTATTCGGCTACCGCATTAAATAGAACAATATGCGTTAAACTCCTTGACTAATGTTATGTTTTTTGATATAATTTTGAAATATACAAATACGATAGAGAAGGTCTGTGTTCACGACACATTGACCATCTTTGTTTCAACATCCAAACAGCATAGAACGGAGGCAACTTCATGCAGGAAGGCTACTCAAATTTCATTCACGACATTATTGATCAGGATTTGGCGGAGGGACGCGAAAATCATGTTCACACACGATTTCCTCCTGAACCAAACGGATATCTTCATATTGGCAGTGCGAAGGCTATATGGATAAACCACAGCACAGCGAAAAAATACGGCGGACTTTTCAATCTTCGTTACGACGATACAAATCCCGTTAAGGAAGATGACGAGTTTGTAAGGGCTATTGAAGAGGATCTGCACTGGCTTGGTGCAGACCCCACAGGCGGTATTTTCTACGGTAGCGATTATTTCGACAAGTGTTATGAGTTTGCGTGCAAGCTTATCCGCGACGGAAAGGCGTTTGTATGTGACCTGACACAGGAGGAAATGGCACAGTACCGTGGTTCACTTACCCAGCCCGGTAAAGAAAGCCCTTACAAAAACAGAAGTGTTGAGGAAAACCTCGACCTTTTCGAAAGAATGAAAAACGGTGAATTCGAAAACGGAACACACACACTTCGTGCAAAAATAGATATGGCTTCACCCAATATGAATATGCGTGACCCCGTTATTTACCGCATACTTCATTCACATCACCATCGTCAGGGCGACAAGTGGTGTATTTATCCTATGTATGACTTTGCCCATCCGATTCAGGACGCACTCGAGGGTATTACGCACTCTCTTTGCTCAATCGAATTTGAAAACCATCGTCCTCTCTATAACTGGGTTGTTGAAAATGTTGGTTTTGAGCATGATCCTCATCAGTACGAATTCGCCCGTCTTAATATGACATATACTGTTATGAGTAAGCGTTATCTCCGCAAGCTCGTTGAAACAGGTTATGTTGACGGATGGGACGATCCCAGAATGCCAACCCTTCAGGGTCTTCGCAGAAGAGGTTATACACCCACAGCAATTTTTGATTTCATTGAGCGCAGTGGTGTTGCAAAGGCTAACAGTATGGCAGATATAAGACTTCTTGAATACTGCATCTGCGAAGAGCTTAATGAAAATGCTCAAAGACGCGTTGCGGTAATTGAACCTCTTGAGGTTACAATTACAAATATTCCCGATGGTCATGTTGAGTATTTTGAGCTTCCCAATCATCCCAAGAAGCCCGAACTCGGCACACGAAAAGTTCCGTTCACTAACAAGATTTATATTGAACAGAGCGACTTTATGGCAGAACCTATTCCCGGTTTCAAGCGTCTTAAGCCTGACGGTGAAGTAAGACTTATGGGTGCGTATATTATGAAGTGTAACGAAGTAGTGTATAACGAAGACGGAAGTATCAAGGAGCTTCTTTGCACAGTTGATATTGAAACAGGTAACGGTATGCCCACAGACGGAAGAAAAGTAAAAGGCAACATCCATTGGCTCAGCCGTGAAACTGCGGTAGAATTCAGCGTTCATCAGTTTGACAACATTTTCAACAAGGAAAATGTTGCAACACTTCTTGAAGATGACAACTTTGATGAATTCATTAACCCCAATTCTCTTATTGTTTATGAAAAATCTTACGGCGAACCTTCTCTTGCCGATGCACCCCTTGGAGAAAAGTTCCAGTTTGTTCGTATGGGTTACTTTACAAAGGATAGTAAGAAGGATGGTGTGTTTAACCGCACAGCACCGCTTAAAAGTTCATTTAAACCTGAATAATTTCACAAATAAAAAAGGCAAGTCTGCTTATGGCAGACTTGCCTTTTTGTCACAATTGTGCCATTTTCCGTTTCAAACAAGACATTTTTTGTACTTTAATTGACTTGAATTATAAAAAATGGTATATTTAAAGTAATACGAATAAGGAGGATTTTATAATGAAAAAGTTATTCAAAAAAGCACTTTTGTTAACGCTTGTTATCAGCATGATCGTTTCTGCGATTCCTGCGTTTGCAACAGGTGAAACAACAACACATCCCTTCAGCGATGTAACTGCTGATGCCTGGTACAACGAATATGTACAGGCTACTTGGGAAAAAGGACTTATCGAAGGAATGACAGAAACAACTTTCGAACCTGCCGGCAGCCTTACAAAAGGTATGATTTTGACAATTCTCGGAAGACTCGATGGTGTTGATGTTACAAAATACACAGAAAGCAAGTTTTCTGATGTTAAGGCAGACGAATGGTACGCTCCCTATGTTATGTGGGCGGCTGAAAACAAGATTGCAGAAAGCGTAAGCGAAACTGAGTTTGCTCCCGAAGCACTTGTTACAAGAGAAGAAATTGCTGAAATCATTCACAATTACATCAATTTCAAGGGTTGTGCAGCTGCAGAAAACGGCACTCTCTCCTACAGTGATGTTGATGCAATTTCCGAAGAAGCAATGATAGCTGTAATCGCTTGTAAGAGTGTAGGCATCATGGAAGGTAACGCAGACGGCACTTTCCTTCCCAAGACTAACCTCTCTCGTGCAGAGGCTGCAGCAGTTGTAACAAGAGTTGACAGTTATATCACTTCTGCTAAGGCTGAACCCGATACATATTTAACATTCAACGAAGCTGACCAGGAAAAGATTGTAACTGCTGTAAAAGCACTCAAAACTGCTGATTACGCACCCTATACTCTTGCAAGATGGATTTACTATGTTGCGTTCAGCAAGGTTTGGACAATGACAGGTCCTGAAGATGTAGTTATCGCTGAAACTTTCGTTTCTGAAGATGCACCCGTGACAGCAAACACAGTAAACTATATTAAAATGATTGCTCCCGGTCTTTACAGCGAAAAAGCAGTTTCAAATAAGATTAAAGAACATTTCTATGGTGAAGCTAAAGAAATCACAAAAGAAGACCTTATCATCGGTGACCTTCTCTTCGTTCAGAAGGGCGAAAATGCAAAGATTTACATTTTCGTTGGCGACAAGTTCGTTGAAATGAAGAAGGACTACGCTCCTGATGTTGCAATTGAAGAAGTACTTACTACACTTCCTGAAAATGATAGTTACTTTGTTTTAAGACCTTCTATGGCAATGACTACTGTTAGTCGTTCTTTCCCCAACGAAGAACTTGAACTTACTCCTGCACAGGAAGCTATCATCGGCACTGCTGAAACTTATATGATGCGCGGTCACCGTATTCAGTACGATGACGGTCATATCAGCCCCAAGAGTGAATATCGTTGGCAGCATAGTGTAAAAGCTCCCGAAGAATACACTTCTGATTCCTGGGGTTACACAAACTGTGCAGCGTTCACACACGATGTATATTTCTTCGCACTTGATTATGAGATTGACGGTATGTGGTCCACACGCCTTCTCATAGAGGCAGAGGAAAGTATCCGCCCCTTCTACTATGAGCCTACAGGTAAAGAAACAGAAGAAGAAAAAGCTGCTATCAAGGCACAGTTTCTCTCTGAACTCCAGCCTGCAGATATCATCGTTACACGTCGCGGTGGCAACGGTCACGCAATGCTTTATGTAGGTAACAACAACATTATCCACAGCACAGGTTCCACATACAACTACGATAACAACAAGGAAACTTATGAGCCTACTGTCAGATATAAAATCGCATCCGATCTCTTCACCGAATTTGAAACCTACCCTGTATTAGATGGCAAGGTAACACAGCTTGCGATTGTTCGTCCTCTTAACAAGTGGAATGGCGAAGTTCCTGAAAACACAAAGAACAGAATTACAACAATGAAGGGTATCATGGCAGAAAAGCTTTCTTCACACACAGCTAATATGTCAGTTAACCCCGGTGAAGAAATCGAATACAGCTTCTTTATGTATAACTCAAACGATTACGATGTAACACTTGAAATCAAGGATGTTGCTCCCGAAAATACAACATATGTTTCAGGTGCTGACAAGGTAGATGGCGAGAATCTTTCATGGACAGTTACAATTCCTGCAGGTAAGGATGCAACTGTATCATACAAGGTTAAGGTTAATGAGGACGCCGCTCTTGATACTAAAATTTACGGCGATAAGGCTACAATCGGCGGAGTAAAATTTGTTTGTCCCGCAATCTATGTAAAGAACACTCTTACAAAGGATGAGCAGGCAAAACTTACCCAGTCTGCGAACAAGCTTATGGCTTCAGAAATGACTGCGTTCGACAAGGCAAATGCAATTTACAAGGATGCCGGACTTTCAGACAAGATTCTTCCCGGCACGGGCTTCATGGATATCGCAGACGGTATCTTCTACGACAAGCCTTTCGATGGCGACAGAACAAGATACTATCCCCATGGTTGCTTCGACCTTAAGAGAGAAGGCATCTACTCTGAAATGGTAGTTAATTCTCTTTACGGTGGTAGAGGCGCCTGGACTACACCTATCGGCGAAAGAACAAGACTTCTTCGTGAAGAGTATCTTATGACCGGTGATATAGTTCTTTGGAGAACTGCTGATAAAGAATACCTTTACATGTACACAAATGACGGTCTTCTCCACCTTAACACAGGCGAGTACATAGCTGATGCGAAGACTTGTCTTGAAAAGATGTTGGGACAGTACCCCGATGTTTATGATATTTACTTCGTAGTTATCCGTCCTTCACATGTACTTGACTAATTAAAAGTAAAATAAAAATAGCAGGTCAATGATGTGACCCCAAAAAGTTAGACTTTTTATAGCGTAGTAGTTTTAATGGCTGCTACGCTATTTTTATGCAGCCAGAGTGTTGAGACGATATTGTACTGGACTCATCCACCCAAGTTTCTCTTT
>JAZNLD010000041.1:0-2609 GCA_045578925.1 Clostridia bacterium | reverse complement strand
AAAGAACACGGTATTTTAAGTGTAAGTAAATTGAACCGTGTTTCAGCAGGCGAAACAGTTAAGGTCGGAAAAAATATCAGCGTGGAATTTATCCGTGTAAATCACAGTATCAGCGATGCTGTAGGTATGGCGATTAAAACCCCCGTCGGAACTGTTGTTCATACAGGCGACTTTAAAATTGATACCACTCCCATTGAGGGCAGTATGATTGACCTTGCTCGTTTCGGCGAACTCGGAAAACAGGGCGTACTTGCGCTTATGAGCGACTCTACAAACGTAGAACGCCCCGGCTATACAATGAGTGAAAGAAAAGTCGGCGAAACCTTTGAAGCTCTTTTCAAGGGTACTCGTTCAAGAATATTTGTCGCAACATTTGCATCCAATGTTGACCGTGTACAGCAGGTTATAAATGCCGCTGTCCGTAACCGCAGAAAAGTAGCGGTTTCGGGAAGAAGTATGGTTAATATCATTGAGGTTGCATCAACTCTCGGATACCTTAAAATTCCCGAAGGAACTATGATTCCTATTGAGGATGTAAAAAAATATCAGGATCATCAGCTTGTGATAATCACAACGGGCAGTCAGGGTGAACGAATGAGCGCCCTTACAAGAATGGCGTTTTCAGACCATAAAAAAGTCGAAATCGGAAAAGGTGACCTTGTAATTATTTCAGCATCACCCATCCCCGGTAATGAAAAGACTGTTTCAAATGTTATAAATGAACTTTACCGCAAAGGTGCGGAGGTAATACATTCTGCTCTTACAGAAGTTCATGTATCGGGCCATGCCTGTCAGGAAGAACTTAAAATTATAATGGGACTTACAAAGCCCAAGTATTTTATTCCCGTACACGGTGAGAGCAGACACCTTCGTCGTCACGCAATGCTTGCCGAGGAAATGGGCATTTCCAAGAAGAATATTTTCAAGCTTGAAAACGGTAGTGTACTTGAATTTTCCTCAGGCAGCGCCAAGGTTACAGGTAATGTTCAGGCAGGTGAGCTTCTTGTTGACGGTTACGGCGTAGGCGATGTAGGAAGCATCGTTCTCCGTGACAGAAAGCATCTTGCGGAAGATGGTATCATAATGGTTGTTATGGCAATCAACGGAAAAACTCATAAAATGGCTGCCGATCCTGAAGTCATCACACGAGGATTTATCTATATGCGTGACAATGAAGATGTGATGGAGGAGCTTAAGCGTATTGCAACTATTGCGCTTCAGGATACACTCATTTCAAAAAATCACGACTGGAATACTATAAAGACAAACGTCAAGGGAGCGCTCAGCGGTTACATTTACGAGGGAACACACAGAAAACCCATGATTCTCCCTGTAATTATGGAAGTATAAGGCGGATGACAATGTCATCCTTTCGAAGCAAAAGTTTTACTGCGTAAAAGCATTTGCTTCGAGTAAAGGGCTTTCGCTCGCGCGGCACTCACCGTGCCAGCCCTTGCAAGGGGTTAAAACCGAGGTACACGCCATCGGTTTTAACGGATTTTATATTAGGGGAATTTTTCCAAAATTCCTTTTAACTTTAAAAAATAAAACAAAGGAATAAAATTTATGTTTACACTAAAGACTCAGGAAGGTCGTGCCCGTCGCGGTGAATTCAGGACGGTGCACGGCACAATACAGACGCCTGTATTTATGAATGTAGGCACATCGGCAGCAATCAAGGGTGCAGTTTCATCACTTGACCTTAAAGATGTAGGTTGTCAGGTTGAACTTTCAAACACTTACCACCTTCATGTGCGCCCCGGCGATGAGCTTATACGGGATATGGGTGGACTTCACAAGTTTATGAACTGGGACAGACCTATCCTCACCGACAGCGGTGGATTTCAGGTTTTTTCACTTGCATCACTGCGTAAAATCACCGAGGAAGGCGTTAATTTCCAGTCGCACATTGACGGAAAACGCATTTTTATGGGCCCTGAAGAAAGTATGCAGATTCAGTCAAACCTTGCATCTACTATCGCGATGGCGTTTGACGAATGTGTTGAAAACCCTGCTCCTTACGAATATGTAAAGAATTCGTGTGACCGCACATATCGTTGGCTTGAGCGTTGCAAGGCTGAACTTAATCGCCTCAACGCCCTTCCTGAAACTATCAATAAACACCAGATGCTTTTCGGTATCAATCAGGGTGGAACATACGAAGATTTACGAATTAACCATATGAAGAGAATTGCCGAACTTGACCTTGACGGTTACGCAATCGGCGGACTTGCCGTTGGTGAAAGTGCCGAGGAAATGTATCGCATCATAGACGCAGTTGAACCACATATGCCCAAGGACAAGCCACGCTATCTTATGGGTGTAGGTACACCGCAGAATATTCTTGAAGCGGTGGAGAGAGGTGTCGATTTCTTTGACTGCGTTATCACAAGCCGAAACGCAAGACATGCAAATCTCTTTACCGATATAGGTGTTCTGAACCTTAATAACAAAAAGTTTGAAAAGGATGACCGTCCTCTTCAGGAAGGATGTCAGTGCCCTGCTTGTAAAAACTATACACGCAGTTATATCAGACATCTTATAAAGGCTAAGGAAATGCTTGGTATGCGTCTTTGTGTGCTGCACAACCTTCATTTCTATAATGACCT
>JAZNLD010000040.1:0-8072 GCA_045578925.1 Clostridia bacterium | reverse complement strand
CATTTTACAGGTGACTTCCACGCAATCGGCGCGGCGAACAATCTCCTCGCGGCAATGCTCGATAACCACATCTATCAGGGAAATACCCTTAATATTGACCCCAGAAGAATTGTCTGGAAAAGATGCGTTGACATGAATGACCGTCAGCTCCGTTTTGTAACAGATGGTCTTGGCGGCAGAGTAAACGGCGTTCCGCGTGAAGACGGTTACGATATAACGGTTGCATCTGAAATTATGGCAATCCTCTGCCTTGCAAATTCTATCACAGACCTTAAGGAACGTCTTGGCAGAATTATCGTAGGCTACACTTATGACGAAAAACCCGTTACCGCGGCACAGCTTAATGCACATGGTGCGATGACGGCACTTCTTAAGGATGCGATTAAGCCGAATCTTGTGCAGACTCTTGAAGGAACTCCTGCATTTGTACATGGTGGTCCGTTTGCAAATATCGCACACGGTTGTAACAGCGTAACTGCGACCAAGCTTGCTATGAAGCTTGGCGATTATGCAATTACCGAGGCTGGCTTCGGTGCAGACCTCGGCGCAGAAAAATTCCTTGATATCAAATGCCGTATGGCAGGACTTAAACCATCAGCAGTAGTTATCGTTGCTACAATCCGTGCTCTTAAAATGCATGGCGGTATGGCTAAAAATGAGCTTAATGAAGAAAATACCGAAGCACTTTTGCGTGGTATCCCCAATCTTCTTCGTCATGTTTCAAACATCAAGGATGTTTACAAGCTTCCCTCTGTTGTAGCTATCAATAAATTCCCCACCGATACAGACAAGGAAGTTCAGGTAATTATTGACGAGTGTAAGAAACTCGGCGTAAATGTTGTTCTCTCTGATGTATGGGCAAAGGGTGGCGAAGGCGGTATCGAACTTGCAGAAGAAGTAGTTCGCCTTTGCGAAGAGGAAAATGATTTCACATTCTGCTATGAAGATAATCTTTCGATTGAAGAAAAGATTGAAGCAGTAGTAAAGAAAATCTATGGTGGCAGCGGAATAATCCTTGAAAAGAACGCACAGAAACAGCTTAAAACATTAACAGAACTTGGTTTTTCAGATATGCCTGTATGTATGGCGAAAACACAGTACAGCTTTTCCGACGATATGACAAAGCTTGGTGCACCCGAAAACTTTACGGTTACAATCCGTAATCTTAAAGTAAGTGCCGGTGCAGGCTTTATCGTAGCTCTTACAGGTGAAATTATGACAATGCCCGGACTTCCGAAAGTTCCTGCGGCAGAAAGAATTGACGTTGACGCAGACGGAAAAATATCGGGTTTATTCTAAAAAAATAAACGCTATGTGAGAAATCACATAGCGTTTTTTGTGTTCTTATTTTACAATATCGCTTTTTTCAAATACTTTCATCAGCATAACGCCAAGAACTATTCCGAATGCGCCCTGAACGGCATTGGCAGGAATATTCACGGCAGAAGCAACGAAGCCATACATAAATCCTTCGAATATGTAGTAACCGCCAATCATCACGATTTCAGCGATAATACCGCTTGCAATCTGTACGGCAAGGGGCTTTTTCTTTATGGCTTTTACAGCGAAACAACAGATAAGTGCCATAATGCCCTTAATAAGAAATGTCACGGGGGCGTAGACTATGTAGCCTGAAAAAATATCTGCTAACGCACTACCGACACCGGCGGTCAGAAATGCGAAAACAGGAGAGAGCACCCAACCTGAAAGAAGGACTACGCAGTCGCCGAGGTTTACATATCCTTTAAGGGGTGAGGGTACTTTTATAAGCATTGTCGCAACACAGACAAGCGCTGCAAGAAGCGACGAAAGCACGATTTTTTTTGTTTTGTTTTTCATTAACAGTCAACTCCTTTTTTGCTATTTTACACTACTGCAAAGAAAACTTCAAGGTTTTTTACGAAAAAACTTTACAAACCCGAAAAACAGTAGTATTATATAGCCGTAATTGTATTGTATCGGCAAAAAAGCCGAATAATAACAAGGAGGAATTTAATATGGAAAGAAAGAAAATGAAAACCCAAACAATGGTTTTGGGTGCGCTTCTTACTGCGCTTGTTCTTGTGTTGCAGTTTATGGGCGCGGCAATCAAACTTGGGCCGTTCTCCGTTTCTTTGGTATTGATACCGATTGTAATCGGTGCAATAACCTGCGGAAAAACTATCGGCGCGTGGCTCGGTTTTGTTTTTGGAGCAGCCGTTCTATTAAGCGGTGACGCGGCTCCCTTTATGGCAGTAAATATCCCCGGCACTATTATCACAGTTCTTGCAAAGGGTACACTTTGTGGCTTTGTTGCAGGAATCACTTATCAGGCACTCAAAAAACTTATTCGCAAGGAGTATCTGTCTGCAGTTGTATCTGCGCTTGTTTGTCCCGTTATAAATACGGGTGTATTTCTTATCGGATGTAAACTTTTCTTTATGGAAACAATAACCCAGTGGGCAGGCGGAAGTGATGTCGGTAAGTATATGATCTTTGTGCTTGTTGGTGGAAACTTCCTTTTTGAAATGGCAGTAAATATAATTTTTGCCCCCGTAATTGTTCAACTTCTCAAAATAGTTAATAAAGGAAAAAGAATATGATTTTAGTTATAGATATAGGTAATACAAACATCGTTGCAGGTTGCGTTGAGGGGAAGGAAATTCTTTTCCGTGAACGACTTTCAACCGCGCACCGTGCGACAATGCTTGAATACAGCGTTCTTTTTAAGACCGCATTTGAAATGAATGGCATAGACTTTAAAAAAATCGAGGGCGCTATAATTTCATCGGTTGTGCCTTCTGTGACGAATATCGTAAAGGATGCTATTGCAAAGCTTTGCTGTGTTACCCCTATGATTGTAGGTCCGGGTGTGAAAACGGGTGTCAGCATTGTTATTGACAATCCAGCACAGCTCGGTAGCGACCTTGTTGTAGATGCCGTGGCAAGTGTTGAGGAATATAGTGTTCCCCAGATAGTAATTGATATGGGTACGGCAACTACAATTTCGGTTATTGACGGTAAGAAGCAGTACCTTGGCGGTGCAATTCTGCCGGGTGTTGCCGTGTCGCACGATGCTCTTATCGGAAGAACTTCCCAGCTTCCCAAGGTTGCTTTTGAAAAACCTAAAAAGATGATAGGAAGCAACACCGTTGATTCTATCAAAAGCGGTATTATGTACGGTAATGCCGGTGCTATAGAAGGGATTGTAGATCGCTTCGAAGAAGAACTCGGCGAAAAGTGCACAGTTATCGCAACAGGCGGACTTGCAAAAGCAATCGTCCCCCTTTGCAAACGCGAAATTATCGTAGATGAGGATTTGCTCCTCAAGGGGTTAATGCTGATATACGAAAAGAATAAATGAAAAATGCATAATGCAAAACAAAAACGGGATTCATTGAATCCCGTTTTTTCTATAAAAAAATGCCCCGCAGGTGTATAAAAGGGCTTGGGGGACTTCTGTTTGTGCGTTCTGTACTATTTTATCTTTGCCCTGAGTGGAAAATTTCATTTAATCAAGCCCTCAAAAGAAGCAAAAGAAGAGAATGCACTTCGTGCATTCTCTGACTTTAAGCAATCAAAATAGATTAAGCTAACTTAGCGATAGCCTTAGCGAGCTGGCTCTTCTTGCGGCTAATTGTGTTCTTGTGGTATACACCCTTAGCTACAGCCTGATCAAGCTTCTTTACGCAAAGAGCGTAAAGTTCACTAGCTGCTGCCTTGTTTCCTTCGCTAACTGCTGCTTCAAACTTCTTAAGTTCTGTCTTGATAGCGGATTTAACCATACGATTTTCAAGAGTCTTCTTTTCGATAACGAGAACTCTCTTCTTAGCTGATTTAATGTTAGGCATTATATTTTCACCTCCAAAACATTATGAAACAAATGGATTATAGCACATATAATTTCAAAATGCAAGTTTTTTTTAATAAAATAATAAAATTTTTCTATTTGTATTCTAAATTGTATTTTTCAGCAAAACCGTCGGTCATAGAAACGGAACCGTCTTCCTTAATTATAATAGCATCGGTATAGGGGAAATTATTGCACAGAGAAAGTGCATCTTCGCCCAGAATGTATATTGATGTTGAAAGAGCATCCGCAAATACTGAAGCAGGTGACACAACCGTTACCGATGCAATGTCGCTGTCGGCACTTCTTCCCGTGCGTGGGTCGATTATATGATGATACCTTTTTCCATCGTGTTCAAAATATCTCTGATACCCACCACTTGTAACGGCGCTTTTATCTTTAATGGTCATTACCGCGAAAACGGAATCGGGATTTTTGGGGTCGCGTATTCCGACAGTATGCTCGCCAATGATAGCTACATTCCCGCCAAGGTCAATTATAGCATCGTCTGCACCCTTGCTTTTGAAATGCTCTACAAGCTGGTCGGCGATATATCCTTTCGCAACTGCGCCCATATCAAGCGAGGTACCACCGAGCGAGAATGGCTCAAAAGTTACTTCTTTATAATCAACTTTTTCCTGCGCCTTTTCTATCTCTTCATCTGACGGGGGCGTGGTTCTTTCTTTTATATTCCACAAATCAACAAGCGGAGTGATTGTAACATCAAACGCACCATCTGTAAGCCTGGACATAATAAGCGAAAACTCAATAACATTTTTGAGCTTCTGCGATGGCGAATTAAGCTCACCCGCGTTTAATTTATAAAGCTCGCTTTCTTCATTCGTCCTGCTGAATATAAGTTCATAATCCTGACACATACGAAAAGCCTCGGTTATTTCGTCCTGATACTTTTCGTCAGCAGTAATAGTCAAAACCGTGTCAAAAGCAAAGCTTTGTCTTGTTGTTTTTTTATTGGCACACGAAGTGAAAATAAGCGTGAGTGCCATAACAACAAAAAGGGATAAAAACTTTTTCAATTCAAATTCCCCTCCTGATGTTGTCGATAATTTCGGCAATCTTATTGCAAAGAGATTTTTCGTCGCCGTTGTTTTCTATTATAATCGCTTCTTTTGAATAATCCTTCTGACTTTTAATTCTTCTTAGTGCGCTCTCACGGTCAATACCGTCGCGTGCCATAATTCTTTCAAGTCGTATATCCTCATCGGCAGTAACTACGACCATAACATCGCATTTTTTGTCTGCACCGCTTGATTCAAGCTCGCTTCCGTCAATAAGACAGATGTCGCTACCTGAATTTTCGCAAAGTGAAAAACATCTTTCAAGTATTGCCCCGTGGACGATATTGTTGAGGGTTTTCAGCTTTTCGCTATCGCTGAATACGATTTTTCCAAGCTCCTTGCGGTCGATATTTCCGTCAGAATCAAGAATCACCTCGGAAAAAGCATCGCAGAGTGCTTTTTTAACATCACTTTCAAAAAGAACTTCGTGACCAACCTTGTCACAATCAACTGCGAATACGCCGAATTCTTCAAATATTTTCGAGACGGTTGATTTGCCGCTTCCTGTTTTGCCTGTAAGACCAATCAGTTTTTTCATAGGCGTTTTCCTTTCGGATTATTTGGTTTCAAACCAGCTCTTACCGATTTTAACATCAGCTTTTAACGGTACGGAAAGCTTTACAGCGTTTTCCATTTCTTCCTTTAATATTTGTGCAACCCTTTCAGCATCTTTTTCAGGAACTTCACAAATCAGTTCATCATGTACCTGAAGAATGAGTTTTGCCTCGGGACATTTAGCACGGAGAGCTTTTTCAACCTTTACCATAGCAATCTTGATAATGTCCGCCGCCGTCCCCTGAATGGGTGCATTCATAGCAACTCTTTCGCCGAATGAACGAAGATTGAAATTACTTGCCGCAAGCTCAGGAATGTATCTTCTTCTGCCGAACAGGGTTGTGACAAAACCGTTTTCCTTTGCATCGGCAATAGTTTTATCCATATATTCCTTCACACCGCTGTAATGAGCAAAGTAGCTTTCAATATATTCCCTCGCTTCCTTGCGTGTGATTTTAAGCTCACCTGCAAGCGAAAACTCACTTTGTCCGTAAATTATGCCGAAGTTTACTGTCTTTGCACGCGAACGCATATCGTCAGTTACAAGGAAATCGGGAACACCAAACACCTGTGTTGCGGTAATGGTATGAATATCCGCGTCGGTATTGTAAGCCTCCTGCATAACTTTCTCGTCAGCCATATGAGAGAGAACGCGAAGCTCAATCTGCGAATAGTCAGCGCCGACAAGAAGACATCCTTCTTTTGCAACGAACATTTTTCTTATCTCGCGACCGATTTGTGTGCGGACGGGAATGTTTTGCAAATTAGGCTCGGTAGAACTTATTCTGCCCGTTGCGGTAACTGTCTGATTAAGTGTGCTGCGGATTCTGCCCTCGTCATCAAGCAGGGGGAGGAACGCGTCAGCATAGGTGGATTTTAATTTTGCAAGGTGGCGGTACTCAATAATAGAATCAATTATTTCGTGTTTTCCGCGAAGCTTTTCCAGTACGGACGAATCGGTTGAATAACCTGTCTTTGTCTTTTTTACTACGGGAAGCCCCATATCTTCAAAAAGAAGTTTTCCGAGCTGTTTGGGTGAATTTATATTTATCTCACCGCCCGCCATGAAGTATATAGCGCCTTCAAGCGCGGCTAATCTTTCACCGAGCATCTTGCCGAAGCTTTCAAGCTCGTCGCGGTCAATTTTAAATCCTGAAACTTCCATATTATAAAGAACATCGGAAAGCGGAAGCTCAATCGCATTAAAAAGCTCCAACTGACCACGCCCGGAAAGAATTTCAATTTGCTTTTCGGAAAGTGTCTTCAGCGATACAACCGACGGCGCAAGGGAAGAGGATGTTAAAAGCTCCTCAAAATTATACTCGCTTTTTGACGGGTCGATTATATATGCCGCAAGCTCACTGTCATAGAACTCCCCGTTAAGAGAAATACCGCATTTTGCAAGCTGGTGACGTGTCTTTTTGTATTCGTGGGTGTATTTCTTTATTTTAGCATCTTCAAAAATTTCACGCAGGCTTTCTGCGTCCGATACACATTCTTTGCCATTTGCGGCGAAGTGTACACCGTCTTCCTTTAATATAAAGGAAAATTCTTTTTCGGATTTTGCTTTTTTTATATCTTCGCTGTTTGCAGCGGAAATTTCAATTTTTTCAAAACTTTCTTCAGGGGCGGTGCAAAGACGTTGTGAAATCTTTTTAAGCTCAAGCTCTTCCAGTTTATTAAACAGAGCATCATTATCCGCTTCCTTATATAAAGCATCATCAATAGCAAATTCAATCGGCACATTTTTATCAATCGTGCAAAGCTTGTGGCAAAGATAAGCATCTTCTTTTCCTGCAAGAAGCTTTTCACGGGCAGCCTTTTTTATATGCTCGCTTTCAATATCTTCATAAATGCCGTCAAGAGAATGGAATTTATGAAGAAGATCAAACGCTGTCTTTTCGCCTATACCCTTAACTCCGGGGATGTTGTCGGATGAATCACCCATAAGTGCTTTAACGGCAATAAACTCTTCAGGGGTAACGCCGTATTTTTCAAACACACCGTTATCGTCAAGCTCCTCGGTAGTGGTCTGCCCCATTCTTGTCGTGGTCAGAAGGACGCTTGTGTTTTTGCTTGCAAGCTGTAAATCGTCCTTATCACCTGTAACGATGTAACACTTAGTACCCTGCTCGTCGCAAATTCTGCTGACCGTACCGATAATATCGTCCGCCTCATACCCCTCAAGCGAAAGCTGAAGGATATTCATCGCAGAAAGCACCTCTTTAAGATGAGGCATCTGCTCGGCAAGGTCGTCAGGCATACCTTTGCGCTGTGCCTTGTACTGGTCATACATCTTGTGACGGAAGGTAGGTGCCTTCAAATCGAACGCCACGCAGATATGACTTGGCTCATACTCGTCAAGGTATTTAAGCATAATATTCATAAAACCGTAAATAGCATTGGTGGGTATACCCGTTTTTGTTGAAAGAGGTCTTACCCCGTAGTACGCGCGGTTCACTATGCTGTTGCCGTCTATTATGATAAGGTTTTTCATCTTAATTCCCCTTAACCGAAAGTGAGTAATCCGAACTCTGATTTTTAGAGGCAGATTTTCGCCTTCGATGTGTTAAAATACTCGGTAATCCGTCAGGATTACCTGTGTTTTT